>NZ_JAULLI010000011.1:0-54422 GCF_030518115.1 Ligilactobacillus sp. 110_WCHN | reverse complement strand
TGAGTCCTGATTAATCCGAATCACCTTCTGAATCGGAACGATATGGGTTCGCAGTCCAGGCGGTGAAGCCTGCTTAATCAGCGTTTTTCGAATCGCATCCTGAGCCACGCTATCAGACGCAACGATGATTCTGTCAATTTTCAGAACCCGTGCCCAATTCGTTGCAACCTGACCATGCAGCAACCGGCTATCAATTCGAAGCAATTGAACTTGAAGCATAAGGATCACACTTTCGTTATTGGAAACTGGCTTAATAATGAGTAAAATAATTGCTAATAATCAGCCATTCACCAAATTGTTTTGCCTTACACTAAACAATAAGCAAAAAGCGTGCCAACTTTGTGTATCTTTTGAAAACGCTTTTATATCAATGATAAAAAACGCTTGATACACTTCGGGTTGTGTATCAAGCAATTCATTAATCATTATTGTTTTTGTGTATCAATCAATTTGACAACATAATACACTTCTTCTTCAGGCAAAGTAATATTCAAACTTTCCGCTAGCATTTGGTTAGCCTTGACTACCATTGGATAAACCGGATCACCCCGAACCTCTTCAATTTGAATATCCTGTTGAACCGTCAATTCACTTTGAGTTAAAATCCGTTCGATTACCCCGGCCAAATGCATACTCAAATTAACCTTTAATGAATTTTTCAGTTTCACTGGGCCTTTTTCAACTACCTTACAGTATTCCCACAGAACCGCGGTAACTTTTTCCGGATTAAGAAAAGTAAAATACTGTCCCAAATAATGCTGAATTCTTTCCTTTGCCATTTCCTCCGAAGTTTCTAATTGATTTTCAGCTTCAATGTTATTCGTAAAATTCTCAATTGCGGTAATAAACTGTTCGCCGCCGCCTTGAAGCAGTTTTTCAAGCGAAACAAACGGAACGCTAAGGTGTGGCCGGGCAATTCCCGTAACCGCCACAATCCGGTAGTCCTTTTGGATCTTCGCAATCTGCTGCTCCATATCAACAACGGAAATCGGCAAGACAACAATATCATCAATCAAATGATCCACTAAAATACTATCCAGCATCTTTTTGATCTTGACTGCCGTCCCCTGACCAGTTGAACAAATTGCCAAAATGGCCTTCGGTTGTTGGTCAGTCATCACATCGGTCTGCTTTGGTAAATGTTGAACCCCAGTTTTTTCCCGTTCCGTCGTCCGTGAGTAACCACTGAATTCTGAAATTTCCCGATAAACGTTTTCCAAGTCACTATCGATCAGCGAAGTTTTTCGGGCCGTTTCTAAAACTAACGCCGTCGTTACCATATCAACAGATTTAACTTTGATCCCGGTATGCTCGCTGATTTTTTCGTCAAAGGTACTCAGCGACCCCATATCAACCAGCAAAATCACACCATTCCCCGAATCCACCTGGCGAACCTTCTCTTCGATTCCCTTTAACGCTTCTTGCGGACTCATATCAAGCGACATATCAAACGCCGTTAAGTTATCCGGATTCAGTAACTGGTCGACAACCTGAACCATTGAAGAAGCCGTGCTGTTTCCATGAGCGGCAACCACGACCCCGACTTTCCCGTTTTGCTTTTCAGCCTGAAGGGAAATCAGTAAAACTGCTAAATAGTACAGCTCCGAATCTGGAACCGGCAAATGATAATGGTTCTCAATTTCATCCTTGACAAGCTTGGCATATTCAAATTCTTGCGGATAGTCCTGAACCATCGAAATCATATTCGGGGCAACTTTCCGCAATGGCTTTCCTGATTCGACCCGCTTGATAAATGAACTGATATGCAGACTCATTGCATAAAGGAAATTCGTTGAAATCTGATAACCGGCATCCTTTAAAATCTGCTTTAACCGATTCGTCAAATCGACAACATCCTGATCCACGATTTCATACAGGTCATCTTGATCCCGCTCCAAATGCTTATCAGAATAGAACCCTTTAAGGTGAACATTGATGTCCGTCATAATGAAATTATTGATTGCCTCTTGGTCAAGCCCCTCTTTACTCAACAATGCTGCTTTATCGCCAATGATTTCGTACAGATTATATGGTAATTCATAGTTATCTTCATCATTGATCAACGCAGTCGAATCATCCGGCGCAACCGCCATTTGCGGATCCATCATTTTGGCCAAGTCGCCAAATTGTTCCCGATCATTTGCCAGGCGCGAAAGGCCATCTTTAATATTTGGCGGAAGCTGCTCAAAGTGCAGGTAAATGGCATCCTTTTCCTGAATATTATTCAAGAATCCTTGCGCACAAACTAATTGAACATTTGATTTTAATTGACCAACGTTCCCATAAGTTACACTGCCAATCAATGACCGGGCAACGTCTTCGTCAAAGTAAATTTTCTTATGGATTCGGTTAGCTTCAATCAACAACATTTGTTTCAACAAACCAAACCGTTCCCGCATTGTCCGGGAATTAAAGCTCGGCATTTGAACAACGATTGGAATCCGACGAACAAACGTCGCTAACAGTGAGCTTTCAGGATCTTCCGTCGTTGCACAGATCAGCCGCAAATTAGCGTGGTGGGCCTTGTCCGTTTCTCCTAAACGTGAATATGTTCCATGATCCATTAAATAAAAAATCATTTCTTGGCCTTCCGGTGGCAACCGGTGAACTTCATCTAAGAATAAAATTCCGCCATCGGCCTTTTGGATCAATCCTTCTTGATCCTCATTTGCCCCGGTAAATGCTCCCTTAACATACCCAAACAAATGTGACATTAAAAGTTGCGGGTTATGGGCGTAATCAGCACAGTTAAACGTTGTTAAGCGCGGATTACTGATCACTCCCTGGTTACATGCAAACTGGTTCATTGCATTCGCAAAGTACGTTTTCCCCGATCCAGTCGGCCCCGTAATCAACACATTCAAGCCATGTGGCGGGTATAAAATGGCTGCCTTCGCCTGTTCGATTTGATTTTTAAGACTGCTCGTTCTTCCAATTAAATGGTCAAAAATATCATCTTGATGATCTTTTTGATCTTTGTTCGCAATTTTCGGCGCCTGATCCTTGGCCTTCTTTTCTTTTGAAGTTGAAGCAATTGCCGGTTGAGCCTGATCAGCAAAAAAGTATTTGACCGGCCGGGTTGCCGTTTTCGCAAGTTTTCCTTCCTTTACCAAAACATTCAGTTCTTTACTGGCATTTGTCCGAACCAGATCTAAATCCATTGCGACCTTTGAAGTCGTTACTCCTTGAGGTGCATTCGGCAAGACGGTTTTCAAATACTCCCAAACCTTTTCTTTGCGTTTCAAAATTTTACCTCCTCATGACTCCTTTTTGTGTATTAAATTCATCGTTCTTTGCTATGATAGCGTTTACTATTTCAGTGTATCATCTTCATTATCAAAATTAAAGAACCGTTTTCATCTTTGTGTATCAAGCGTTTGCCTTTTCGCGGCTCTCAATTAAATGGTAAAATTAGTTTAACAAAATCGATCTTAAAGGGGTTTTAACAATGACCGAAACGGCAGTTACAATTACGCGCAAAGATAAACGGACCCGGCTTCTTCATATTATCCGGATCATGCGCAATTACAATATGCTTCATAACTTTGTCCATCAGACTCATCCGGCTGAATTTCGCGAAGCGCTTGAAGAACTTGGACCAACCTTTATCAAGGCCGGCCAGTTGCTTTCAACCCGGCCAGATTTAATTTCACCCGAATATATTCAAGAATTGCGGAAATTGCAGGATAACGTCCAAGTCGACGATTTTCAAACGGTTGCTGCAACCTTTAAAAAGCAAACTGGAAAATCGATTGCCGATACGTTTGCCTCATTTGATCAAAAGCCGTTTGCTTCCGCATCAATCGGCCAAACCCACCATGCAACCCTTAAAGATGGAACCGAAGTGGTGGTGAAGATCCAACATCCCGCCGTTGAAGAATTAGTTCGAACGGACCTGGCTCTTTTCCGCAAGGCCCTTTCGATTTTAAAATTCGTCCCCGATATTGAAGTCATTGACGTTCATGAAACCCTTGATGAAATTCGAATGGCATTACTGAATGAGATCAATACGCAGGTTGAAATCCAAAACGGAATTGAATTTTATAAGCTTAACAACCGGGATGGAATCATCCGCGTTCCAAAAGTGTATCAACAATATTCAACTTCAAAAATTCTGGTCAACGAAGCAATGCGCGGAAAAAGCATTAAGTATCTCATTCAACAAACGGCTGAACCCGAGACCCAGGCAGCAAAAGAACTGACAGCAACGAAAAAGTACGTTGCGAAAACGCTCGTTCAAAACTTTATTAAACAGGTTTTCGTTGATAATTTCTTTCATGCCGATCCACATCCCGGCAACATTCTTTTTCATCGTTTAAGTTATCGTGAAGAAATCAATGAAAAACAAAATTTCGAACCGCAGCACCACTATGCGAAGAAAATTGGTAAAAACGAAATTCAAGTTGAAACCGGCGAATCTCTTCCGCCATATCGGTTAACCTACCTTGATTTTGGAATGATGGGGCGGCTGACTCCAGCTCTAGTGGACGGAATCGCCAACATTATTTTGGCGTTGAATACTAAAAACTCGCGTAAAATCGGCGAAGCGGTTTTAAATGTTTGCAATCGGGTCGGCGACGTGGACGAAGAAAGCTTCTATGAAGACTTAGGGAACTTTATCACACCGTATTTGAAAATGGGCGTGGGGGAAATTGATTTTGCAACGACCCTGTACCAGATCATTACCCTTTGTCACCAAAATAACCTCCAAATGAAACCGGAAGTTACCCTTTTGTTCAAAGCCTTTGGAACCCTTGAAGGAATCGTTGCCCAACTTGATCCTGAATTATCGATCATGGATATTGCCCGGCCGTTTGGAGTCAAATATTTAAAACAAAAATTCAACCTTAAAAACTCCGTTGAAGACCTTGCATGGCAGACCCTGCAAACGGCTAAGGAACTTCCAACCGTTCCCCAAAAGTTAAACCAACTGCTTGACATTATGAATGCTAATCAAGCCCGGCTAACCCTTAAACTGAAAGATCAAAATAAAATTCTTTACCGGCTGGACCAAATCGTTAACCGCATCATGGTGACAATTATTCTTGCGGCCGTTATCCTCGGCTCATCAATGCTTGTTCAGGGAAGCCACGGAAACACCCCCGTCTATAACCTTGGAGTGACCGGTTTTATCGTCTCGCTGATCGTTATTATTCTAATGACCCTTGGGGGAATTCATCGGCATTTAAAAGATAAAAAGAAATTGAAGTAAAATAAATTGTGCCAGGCTGATTAATTGTATTCGCTTACGTTCCGCGGTATGATAAAGATGTAAGGGATATAGGAAAGGATGTAATCATATGAGTAATGATTTAATGAATCGGTTTAATCGGTTAGCAAACAGTGATGATTTCTTCAATAATTTCGGTCGTTCATTCTTTAACAGCTGGAACAATGAAATGAAATCATTAAAGAGTGATATTAAAGAAACAGATAAAGAATACATCGTTAAAATCGATATGCCAGGGGTTGACAAGAAAGACATCGCATTGAACTTTAAGGATGATGTCTTAACGGTTGATGCCAAACGTGACTCATTCAGTGATGAAAGTGATCCAAAAGGCAACATCATCACCAGTGAACGCGATTATGGAACTTACAGCCGTTCATACCGGTTGCCGCAAGTTGACGGCAAGGCAATCTCTGCCAAATATGAAGACGGTGTTTTGACGGTTACATTACCAAAAACCAAGGAAGAAATTGACAAGAATCACAACATTCAAATTGACTAGGTGGTTTGAAAATCCTCTAAGTTAGAATTAATCTACTAATAAGAAGGCTGGATCAAAATCCAGTCTTTTTATTTTTATCCATTTTTGTTGACAAGCAACATAATTAAAAATATAATAAGTTGCGTCAAATGTGATTCGATAACGTGAGCATTCTTCCATTTTGAAGAACGTTTCACTTATTAAAAATAAGGGCTATAATAACTTAGTCAAATTCATTATAGAAAGTGGGTAAAAGATGGCTGTAAAACAAAAACAAGAGAAGCAAACAAGTTGGCTTGTTTTGATCGCAATCGGCATGGGGATCTTAATGGCGATGCTTGATATTACGATCGTCAACGTTGCGCTTCCAACAATTCAACACGAATTTCACACAAGTTACGTTTCAACCCAATGGATCGTGAATGCCTATACTGCAACGTATGCCATTTCGATTCTTTTGATCAGTAAACTCGGCGATATGTATGGGAAGAAACTTTTCTTCCTGCTCTCAATGGGAATCTTTACCGCCGGATCATTATTATGCGCAATTGCCCCGAATAGTTTATTCTTAAATATTTCCCGGGGAATCGAAGGCGTCGGCGGTGCCGGAATCTTAGGGTTATCGATGGCGCTGATCGGTGATAACTATGAAGGAAAACAACGAGCATTTATCCTTGGAATCTGGGGAAGTATCGTTGGTTTCGGAACATCGATCGGGCCGCTTGTCGGCGGCTTGCTCGTTCAATATATCAACTGGCGTTCGATTTTCCTGATCAACGTTCCGATCGGAATCATTGCCATTGGGATCGGCATCAAGTTCATTACCGAAAAGCACCATGAAGTTGACCGCCACCTTGATCTACTAGGAATGGTCTTAAGTACCGCAATGGTCTTTTGCTTAGTTCTTGGATTATTAAATAAGGAAAATAACATTACTACAAGTTGGATGACCCCGAATATTATCGGATGGATCATCGCCGGAATCATTTTACTAATCGTCTTTATCTTATGGGAAAAACATGTTCCGCATCCAATGATGAACCTTGAACTTTTCAAAAACCCTTCATTCGTTGGATCATGCATTGCTGGGTTCACGATTGCGATCGGATTATTCTCATTCTTCACATACTTAACAATCTTGATGCAAGACTACATGGGATACTCTCCGCTTGAAGTTGGTCTCCAACGGTTGATCATCAGTGCGTTCCCGCTCGTTTTAGGAGCATTTGTCGGTTATGCAGTCGGCCAGATTGGAAGCCGGTTATTTGCCAGCGGATCATTGTTAATTGAAGCCGTCGGGGTTCTTACAATGAACTTAATGCTCGGCTATCATCTTAAGTGGACATTCTTAATTCCCGCATTCATCTTTATGGGATTAGGGAACGCCGGGATCAACCCTGCAATTTCAAACGCTGCCCTTCTTGGGGTTAAACCGCAAAATATGGGAATGGCATCTGGGATTAATAATGTTTGCCGGCAGTTCGGGAATTGCCTTGGTGTCGTTATTCTTGGCTTGGTAGTCGGTGATGGTTACCAACGCAGTTTAACTGCTCATCTTGGAAACACTGAAGCTGCCCGGATCATCATTAAAGCCGGCCCGTTTTCAGGAATGACAATGGTTCAAAAATTTCATCAGATTCCTCACATCACGACCATCATCAGACATGCATACTATAACGGAATTCACGAATTGCTCTGGTTAACATTTGGAATCTTCATTATTTCAGGAATTTTATGCTGGTTCTTAATTAAAAACGCACCAAAAAAAGATATTAATTCAGAAAATTAACCAAAAAAAAAGAGGTTGTGACCAAGTCGCAACCTCTTTGCTATATCCGCGTAATCGGGTTCCAAAACAAACGAGCTGCGTGGAAGGACGCAAACCTCCGAATCTATGCTCCGCGATTCGTTCGCTTTTCTACTTCCACCACGCTCGTTTTTACTGTTTTGTCACACCTTCTTTTTTCACCGGCCGGTAAAGCCCATGAGAAATTTTAACTAACTCATCAATCGATTGGGCCGCAAGTAAATCCCGGGTCGCTTCTTGACGATGAATTCCAAGATCTTGTGGTGTTTGAACAATCCCTCGTTCCCGCAGAACTTGCCGTTCCTCTTCGGAACATTTCTGACCAACCGTTGTATCCCCGGCAATTGCCGCGATTGCTTGCCGTCTTTCAGTCGGGCTGTCGGTTTTATACAGATTTGCAATTCCATTTTCAGAAACGATATGCGTTGTGTCTTCACTGTAAATCATAATTGGATCAATCGCTAACCGATTCTTTAATTTCCACGCATCCAACTGATCGACAATAACCGGCTCATGATTCCACCGGCGGGAAGTCGTTAATTGAACTACCAGTTTTCTTCCTTGCTTATGAGAACTTCCAATTTGTTGGTATGAATCAGTCAGGTGCCGCCGTCCGTGCGGATCAGATCCCATGTTCGGCGCTCCGCCAAATCCGCTTAAGCGTTTGGCCGTAATCGTTGAGGCATTCCCATTCGCATCGGTTTGCAGAGTTGCACCCACAAACATATCGATCGCATACTGTCCCGCAATTTGTGCATATACCCGGTTGGATTTTAAATTTTGGCAATGATCAACCGCAAAGATATCCGGACGTTGCTGAATATACTTTTCCATTCCGGCTTCCCCGCCAAAGCAATAAATTGACTTGACCCATCCGGCTTCGATTGCAGGAATCAAAGTCGGCGTTGGATTATTGACCCAGTTCGTCGCAACTTTGCCTTTCAATCCTAGCTGTTCGCCAAACGTCGGTAATAACAACTCGATTGCCGCTGTATTATACCCGATTCCGTGATTCAGCGTTTTTACCTGATATTTGCCATAGATTCCCTTGATTGCTAACATTCCTGCCATGATTTGGTTTTCAGTGATCTTTTGCGGATCCCGGGTAAACAACGGAAACGGCTTTTCTGCCTTCGGCACCTTTACGATCAAATCGACCTGTTCCGCCGGAATATCGATCCGCGGCACCCGATCAACGATTTCATTGACCTGGGCAACGACGATCCCCGATTTAACCGCGGTCGCTTCAACCAAAATCGGCGTTTCTTCTGTGTTTTGAGCCAAATATAAATTTCCGGCAGCATCTGCCTGTGCAGCCGTAATCAATGCAACATCTGGAATTAAATCGACAAACAACCGACCATAAAGTTCAATGTAGGTATGAATATTATTGACCGTGATCTTTCCCTGATCGATCAATTCAACCAGCGCATGGCTTTGCGGCCCAGCAAATGAAAAATCAATCGACGTTGCAATACCGCGTTTAAAAAGTTCAATTTGATTTTGATCTTCAATACTTGGGATCACCATCGCCAAATCATGAACCCACCGAACATCGACCATTCCTAACGCCTGAGCTAAAAAGTGCGCTTGCTTTTGATTATCGCCTTCAAGGATCACCCGGTTCCCCGGAGATAAAATTTGTTCAAGAACATCCACGATTTCGTCCGCAGCAACCTGTTTCCCATGACGTTTAATTCTGCTTAACCTACTATTTTTATTTTCTCTTCGTTGATTCCAATTCATTTTCAAGCCCCCTTCTTTTTAAAGACAAACGGCAATGCAAGGCCGATGATCACCAAAATAGTCCCAATAATCACCGTTAGTTTCATCTGCTCATGCAAAATAATAGTTGCCAAAATCGGTGCCAAAATTGATTTGATGAAAAACGATGACGAAGCCGGAAACGATCCGGCATTTTCAACGGCGTAAAAATAACAACCGTAGCCGACCGCGGTAATTACGATTCCAATAAACAGTAAGATTCCAACATTGGCTGGGGTCAAATTTCTAATCACCGGAACACTTGAAAACATTTGAAGACTTGGAATTGCCTTAAAGAAATTACTGATCACCGAAATATGAGTAAGACCAATCACGATCCACAGCTCTACTAAACCGCACAAGAAACTCATTCCTGAAATAATAAAGCCATTGGCCCCTGGATTTTCATTCAAATACCGTTTTGAAAGAACAGTATACAATCCAAATAATGCCGAACCACTAATTGAAATTAAGATTCCCTGCCAGTTATTCAACTGGGATAGCAATTCATGCGGGCTGACAACCAGAACCATCCCGGTCAACGCAAAAAACAGGGTCCCCTTTTCAATCCCGGTTAAACGCTTATGTAAAATTAATTTTGAAAACAGTAAAACAAAAACCGGATTGCAACTGAAGATAATGGCGGCAATTGCTGCCGGCTCTAACTTTCACGAAATTTGATACATTGACATGCAACAAACAACAAAAACAAATCCAAGAAGAATAAAGTTACGCCAATCCTTCCCCGTGAATGAAATTTTTTGTCGTTTGATTTGCCGCATCATAAACGGCAAAAAGCACGCAACGGCAATCACAAACCGCCAAAAGCTAATTTGAATCCCGTTTAATCCAGTTACCTGATTGCTTGCCAACTTCAACACGATCTCCATTAAACTGAAAACCAATGCAGTTGTTAAAATACAAACATATGAAATTCTCTTTTTCATAAAATCTCTCCTATCATTGTTAACTAAAATAAGATTTATTGTTAACAATGATATTAAACCTGATTTTATTTTGATTGTCAAAATATATTTTAAAAATAATTGGAAATTTATCAATTAAAGTATTGATATTATCGCTTTTGCTTTAACCAATTTATCAAACAATCATTTACTTATCAAAGCAAAAAAATAAACTGTGATTTTCTCACAGTTTAAAAAAAGATTAATTTAATGGTTGACAAATATTTCCGAATCCGATACACTCATTGCGTGGAAATACACTAACCCTTTTTTCCACAACACTTACACATGACCAAAAGCAAACCCTCTTTTGGTCCCATATAGTTATCTTACTCACTAAGACGCTTACCAGCTTCCACAATTTTAACGGTAAGCGTCTTCTTCGAGCAATCATTTCTGTTTACGGTTTAACGTATGCAAATCCTTCATTTTCCTTTTCAGCAACTTCAATCAATCCGGCAGGAACGACCCGGACAAATGAAAACAGATCTTCAGGAGCAATCTTAAACCGGTTCAACGAATTATTGCAGCCGGCAATCACAAAGCCCGCATCCGTTGCCTTCTTTAATGTTTCTTTCAACGCACGGTTATCATCGTTATCAATCAATTGTTGAATTGCTTCTCCAGTAACCACCACTTCAATGTCCAAATCTGGCCGCAAATTTTGCTTGGCGTTGGCTAAATTCGTTAAGTTTCCTTGAACGGCACCCCACCGTTCAGTTTGATCAATATGAAGTAAAATCTTCATAACTAAATCCTTCTTTCTAAATTACACCTGCATAGTGGAACGTATTAAACAGCGTTACCCCCACTAATGCACATAATAAAACATTGTAAATTTGATTAAGAACCTTACATGACGCATGCCGGTTGATCCATGTTCCCAAAAAGCCTCCGGTAACTGCTGCAACTACAACGACAGCAGCAACTATCAGGCTAATCGTCGGCTTAACCGGACTGACCGCAATCGTGACCATCTTGGTTAATTGGGAGAAGAAAATAATTCCCACCGAGTAAACGGCCGCTTCACGCAAACTAAATGAGAACAACAACATCGTCAAGGCCACGTTGATTGGGCCCCCGCCGATCCCCAAAAAGACTGAAAAAGTTCCTAATCCAATTCCAACAATCAAAATCACAAGAATGTTTTTCAAATGGAAGCTGACCAGTCGTTTTTTAACAAAGTTATAAATTAAAACCGAAACCAGCATGATAAAAAGCATCGCTGATTGCAAAACTTTCACGTGAGCTGCCGGCATGACCGTAACGGTTAGCCGCAGTAAGCGTTGACCAATAAATCCGCCGATCACTGAACCAACTGAAATCGTCAGTAATGATTTGACATCAAATTTAAACCGTTGCCGTAATTGTTTTCCCAACGCTACGATTGCCATAACAAAAACTGCCAACGACGAATAGAAATTAATCGTTGCAGTCGGTGCATTGCTGACAATATCAAACAGCGGTTTAATTACCACTCCGCCGCCTAAGCCGGTTGATGATCCTGAAGCGGTCGCCAACAGAACCACTAACGCGTAAATCAATAAATCTCCCATTTGAAACCCTTCTTTCACTATCAGTATACTTTTTCAAATTTGATTCTTCCTAATAATCTGCTTGACTTTATGTAAAAAAATTTATTCTTCATTTTACTAATTTCCATTTTCCAAAAAGTGTATAATTAAGCTACATGGAAATCCATGAATCATAACTATTTTGGAGGATTTACTTATGGCAAAAATTTTTGCATATAGTATTCGGAAAGATGAAGCTCCTTACGTTGAAGAATGGAAAAAAGCTCATCCCGATGTTGAAGTTGAATACACTGATGCCTTATTAACTCCCGAAAATGCTAACCTTGCAAAGGGAGCTGATGGAGTCGTTACTTACCAACAATTACCATACAAGGCTGACACCATTGAAGCTTTGCATGAAGCCGGCATCAGCAAATGGTCACTCCGGAACATCGGAATTGATAACATTGATTTAAAGAAAGCAAAAGAATTAGGATTTACATTAACAAACGTTCCGGTATATTCACCAAACGCAATTGCTGAACACGCAATCGTTCAAGCTGCACGGATCTTGCGGCAAGACAAGCGGATGGATGACAAGATGGCCCGGGGCGATATGCGGTGGGCTCCAACCATCGGCCGTGAAGTCCGTGACCAAACATTCGGAATCATCGGAACAGGCCACATCGGCCGCGTGTTCATGAACTTAGTTGAAGCCTTCGGAGCAAAGATCGTTGCTTACGACAAGTTCCACAACGATGAAGTTGAAAAGAAGGGTTACTACGTTGACTCATTAGATGAATTATATGCACAAGCAGATGTCATCTCATTGCATGTTCCATCTCTTCCAGAAAACATTCACATGATCAACGACGAATCAATCGCTAAAATGAAAGACGACGTTGTGATCATGAACGTTTCACGGGGCGATTTGATCGATACCGACGCTCTTCTTCGTGGATTAGACAGCGGCAAGGTCTTTGGGGCTGTTCTTGATACTTACGAAGATGAAGTTGGAATTTTCAACGCTAACTGGGATCGGAAAGGTGTTCCGGATGCTCGCTTAGATGATTTGATTCACCGGGACAATGTTTTGGTAACCCCACACACTGCCTTCTATACAACCCACGCTGTTCGTGAAATGGTGATGCAAGCATTTGACAACAACTTGTTGATGATTCAAGGCAAAGAACCAAATACACCAGTTAAATTATAAATTTGATACTCAAAAGGCTGCGGTTTTAAAATCGCAGCCTTTTTAATTATCCTTTTACATCCAGGTCATATTTTAAAATGATCTGATCTAAATACTGTTTTAAATTTTGATGATAGTCTTTCGCATTCAGAATCGATAATACTTCGAGCGCTTGCCTAACCTTAGTCATTCCAATCGAAATCCTTTGATTGATCAAATCCAAAATTCCGGTAAAGTAAAGACGCAGTGTTTCTTCAAACAACATATCTTCGTTTAGCTGATAATTGTTGATCAACCCCATCATAATACGAATATCCCGATGGCTTCGACTTTCAATAAAAACCATCAACATATTGATCAGTACCCGAAAACTTTCACTGCCATAAACTCTCAAATTCTGGTATTTTTCAAGGTTATGGATCACCTTTTCCCGAAACATGCGAATCTGATCAAGCGAAAAAGCAAACATTGCATTGTTAAACATCATCAGCTCATAATGAGTCCAAGTTTCGCATCTGATCAAATAGTTGGTAACCACTTGGCGCGCATTTTCATCAAGCTGATTGCCCTTCATCTTATCGATCGTTAACTGGGTTATGCATGCTAAATGACGGTACTTCTCATCATTTTTATAAATCGCACAGTAATTAAGCGTTCGCTGTAAAAGAGCATCCAACCGTTTAAGATTTCCCTGAGCGATCGCCTTTTGCAAATCAATTACAAACCGCTGTTCATAATCCGTTTCAAACCCATTCGCAATGTATTTGAACTCCGTGTAACTTACATGCAGCTTAGCAAGAAGCCGCATAAAATTATCGACCGACGTTCCCGTCTGGTTCATCACAAAATTCCGGTAAGCTGTTCGACTGCAAACGCCAGAGATCAGTTTACCGATCGGCACGCCCTTCGCAGTCCGAATATTTGAAACAATTTTGCCATAATTTTCTTCCAAAAAGCATCCTCCCTATGCACACAAAAGTGTCAAAATTCACTTTTTTGTGTGAATTTTTCCTTTCGCTAACCCTCAACCCTTAAATTAAGGTTAAGGGAGAAATCCATAAAAAGGAAGTGATTTTGGATGTTATTTTTACTTTTCTTCCTTTAATCAACTAATAATTTCAAAGAGAGGGTCATATGAAAAAAATCAAACTGTTTAACTTATTATCAACATCACTTGTTTGTTCATCACTCTTGATGACGGCGCCAGTTTCAGCAGCCGAAGCTCACCGTGGTCACCTTTCACCAAATTCGCAAATGCCAATTGAAAAGAAAGAATCGGTAATCCCGAATACAACGACCAGTTTTGTTTTGACGAAAAATAATCAAAAACAAACGGTCGATGACACGGTGAAATACATTGAAAACCAAGGAATCAAGGTCAAATCCGTGGTTCCTGAAATCGGCTGGATCGAAACTGATCGGACAAATCAACATCAAGAAAAGAAAATTAAAAAAGATACCCATGCTGATGTGCAAACGCCTGATAATCAAGCAAACAACTCGTATACCCCGACGGCCATTCCATCGCGATCAACCTTTAACAGTCCAGTAAATAAGTATTTCTGGAACCGGCAATGGAACATGCACATGATGACCAAAAATCCTGATAATTATGTCAATGATACTCAATCCCATGTCAAAATTGGAATCATTGACAGTGGCATTACTGATGAATACCGTCATCAGTTAGGTTCCCGAATCAGATATGCCGAAAATTTCGTTCCGCGCGGCGGATTCAATTATCAGGATTATGATGAATCCGGTAATCCGAGTGATACCAATGATCGAATCGGTCATGGAACATCTGTTACCAGTTTGATCGCCGGGACCGATAAGATGGTCGGCGTGAACTCCAATGCAACAATTGACGAATACCGGGTCTTCTCCCAGAAAGGCTGCAGCTCCTCATGGGTCTTAAAAGCACTAATCAAAGCTGTTAATAATGGTGACGATGTAATCAATTTAAGTTTAGGACGCTACGGTCTTTTAACAGGCGGTTACATGAATGGCCGGGCCAATAACGATATGCCTGAATACCAAGCATGGACCCGGGCCGTTCAATATGCTAAGCAACATGGGAGTACCGTCGTAGTCGCTGCGGGAAATGAAAGTATTAATTTAAACAATCCGCAAGCAATGACGGATTACATTAATAAAAATAATTCAAAATTACATGCCGTCGGCCAAGGAGTCAGTTTACCAGCAAGCGTTCCGGGAATTATCCAAGTAGCTGCCACTGGTAATCAAGGTGAACGGGCTGAATATTCATGCTACTCAAAAGATTCGGTATATGCACCCGGCGGCGATTCCAACCGAACAGGAATCCATAATCCAAATCAAGCCTTTATTCCAACAGATTGGTTATTAACATATGGCGGTCATGGAACCCAATATAACTTTGGAATCGGAACTTCTTTCGCGGCTCCTGAAGTAACCGGAATGATTGCCCATGAAATTTCAAAGAATAATTTATATGGTCAATCAGACGCAGTGATCGCTAAGTTACGCCAATCATTAGAAACCAACAATCACGGATTGCCATGCGTGATCTTAGATAAGTTGATCAACGATGACCATGCTCCGGCAACCAATGATCGCAGTCGGCATTCATCAAGTTCCAACGATAGTTCATCATCTTCAAGGAGTTTCGAACAACAAAAACAGCATGATTGGCAGCAACAGATCCAACAACAAATTGCTGAATAACAAAAATGAGGTTGCAAAGTTCAACCTCATTTTTTATGGAGCATTAACTGTGAAATTAACCTTTAGTCATTTTCGGGTAACAATCAGCGCAACGATTGGGCTGACTTCCATTTTTGCAATTTCAATTACTAAAATTACATGATTACCGGCTTTCATCCCACCGTTGAACATTTAAAAAATTGAAACTACCATACGATTAGAATAGTATTTAGTAATTAAGCTTTTCAATGGTGCTCAAGCGCGAATTAATCCAGCATCAACCTGAGCGGCGCGATTTATAACCCAATTGCTATTTTGGAGATCTCGATTCTTAATGAAAAATGGAAAAAACTAAAAAGAGATTGCGATTCTCCGTCACAATCTCTTTTTAATCTACTCATTTCTCAAATCAAGAACATTCAATGCCGGTGTCAATTGTCCCCGGTATTTGCCCTTTAACGTTAATTGCTGATATGAGTTAACCGCAATTGTCATTTCCTCATCCATAAACGATTTTGAGTAATCCTTGTAGTAAAAATCGCCTAAGACCGTTGACAATTTGGCATTATATTCATGATAATCACTGTCTTTGCGCACGACCAACAACCGAAATTCTTGGTTTAACGTGCATGAAATTGCTTCTTCTGGCCGGTAGCCAACGCCGTCATCAAAGTCTAATAAGACGACCGCGTTTGAATCTTCAAAATATGGTTTTAACTTTGCTTGAGCTTCATCTGTAATTTTTAATTCCATTATTCTTCCTCCTCACCACCTCTATTTTATCCTATCTTTTAGTAAGTGAGAAGATTTTTGACTATGCCCGTTTCTTCACATTTAAGTAGCGGACAAATAAAATTAAAACGAGCACCGTTAAAATCAATGTAACCCACATTGAACACCGCATTCCAATCACAAATGAATGCGGAATTTCACTGATTACAATCAATAATGTAACTGAAACCGAGCCAAATACTTGCCGAAGAGCATTATTCAAGGCCGTTGCATGGCTAACTTCTAACGATGCCAGATCCTTGAACGCTTCTGACATGACCGGTGTTCCCAATCATTCGAACGGCATACGCGGTCGTTATCAGCCAAACCGGCATCGTTGCCTTGATCATTACAAACGGAAAGGTTCCGAAAAGCATTAAAATCGTTCCGCCAAGGACTAACTGCTTCGGGCCAAATTCATCATATAAACGACCAACAATTGCCGCCGTGATTGCATTTAACGCGGCACCAGGAAGAAATACCATTCCGGCTTGCATACTTGTCAAATGCGTAACTCCTGGACAAAAATTGAAACCATTTGCTCCGTTCCTAACAGAACCATAAAGGCTGCAATTCCGATCAACGTCATTAACCGAAATGACTGAACTTTAAAAATCGAAACTTTCAGCATCGAATCAGCCAAGTGCAGTTGCCGCCGGACAAATAATGCGACTAAGATGCCACCCACAACGAGCATTCCGATTCCCATTGCGAATTGGGTCTGCATGACCATCAAACTTGCAAGGGCCAATCCCGAACCTAATAACGACATGGTAACTGATAACATGTCGATCTTAATTTCCCGCGGCTGTGAATAATTTGGAAAGACAAATGCGCCAATTCCAAGGATAATTACCATTACCGGAAGAATTAAGATAAATAAGTAACGCCAGCCAAGCCCGCTAAGAATGAACCCAGCTAACGTAGGACCAATTGCCGGGCCAAAAGCAACGACTAAGCTTGAAATTCCCATAATCGTTCCCCGTTTTTCAGGCGGGAAAATCGTCACCATCGTTGTCATTTGAAACGACATTAAAATTCCACCGGCAGCAGCTTGATCAGTCGGGCTAATAAAAGCATCCAGAAGTTCTGCGCCACACAGCCTAAAAGCGTTCCGACCGTAAAAATTCCAATCGTCCCTAAAAATACTTGCCGGTTAGTAAATTTTTCGTATAAGTTAGCTGCTAACGGGGTTACGATTCCGATCAAAAGAGTGTATCCGGTCGTTAACCACTGAACCGTCGTCATCGCTTGATGCATGTCTGATTGAATTACCGGTAATGCAGTCACCATCATCGTTTGACTCATCAAGCAAATAAAATCTGAAATTAGTAAAATTGCTGAAATTACAATCCGTTTTCGGGGATCAATCGTATGGGCAATATCGTTTGCGTTGTCCACATTCATTCCTCCTTCATTAAAATAGACTATTTGACCATTGTACATCTTTTCAGAAAATGTTTCATATAGAACGAAAAAAAGGTTGTGACCTTGGTCACAACCTCTACCCTAAATTATTCATTCTTACCAGCATTAACCGCCTTTGCGATTACATCACTTGGGCTGCTGCCGCTGACACTGTAAACCTTATTATTCTTTTGCCATGTTAACGTGTACGTGTTCGTTGCAATATCGAACGTTCCAACCCCGTGATTTTGCGGTGCTGGAAGGTAAACGGTTTGTAATTCATTCACGATCTGTTTAGCCGTTGGTGTCGGATCTTGCCCTTGAACAGCCGAAGCCCGTACCGTAAATGACCAGTTACCTTCATTCCATTGAAGCATCTGTTGCCCGGCACCAGAATTCAACGTTCCCGTAATGCCGTCCCCAAGGTTAACGGTTGGCAACCCTTGTTGATTGCCAGTCGTATAACCCGGTTGATTGGTAACATAGCTTGCTGCCTGGGCTTGGTTATTAAATTCTTTTGTTTGGGCGTTATTGGCATTCTGATTATTTTGCGCTGCTGCCTGTTGATTTGACTGCGAATTATTATCGGTTGCCGGCGTGTTGGCATTCGTCGTTGATTGATCATCAGCAGTTTGCGTTTGATCATTCTGACTGCGTTTAACTGCCTCCGTTTTCGGTGTGTTGTCCGTTTTCTTGCTATTCGTTGAAGTTGCTTGATTGCTGCATCCTGCAAGCAAAACCGCCATTCCAACAACGACTAATAAACTTGATTTCTTAATTTTCATCATTATCACCTCACGGCCTTTGATTACACCTTTATTATACCATTTTCCGGGTTAGAGTTTCTCTCCCGGATAAAAATTATCCCGGTGATAAACCATTAATCCATAGCAGAAATTAATGATTACTAACAATGAAGCCGCGATCCAAATCGTGTGAATTCCAAAGTAATTATCAAGCAACGCCGAAACGATTGCCCCGCAAATAAAACTAATTACCAGTAACAGGTAATTCGAAGCCGCTCGCGTTTGACTGCTGTCATGATTAACAAAATACTTCGTCCAGGCAATTACCGCTTTTTGTAAGTTTCCCGTTGAAACCGTGTTCCGGTAACCGAGGCCTTCGATCTTATTAAATGCGATCGTCTGCATTGCGATACCAAACGCCAGAAACGGAACAACAAAAACGTTTGGAACACTCGTTGGAACAAAGCCAACGACCAATGAAATAAACATGATCGGTAAAATGCAAAAAATCCGTTTATACTTCGACTTTACCTTCAACGCAATCGTCGTTACCACGATCAGTCCCAGAATATACGCCAAAAACGTTGCAACTTTGGTCGTTAATCCCGGGAGATTGTGCTTGGCAATATCCGTTCCAAAAAAGATAATGTTTCCGGTTTGCCCGGCAGCCAACGTGCCGCCGCGCTCCGTAAAAGTATATGCATCGATAAAACCGCCACAAAAGGTAAATGCTAATGCCAATTCTCGTAATTGATAAAGGTGCGGCCGCTTGATCTTTTCGCGATATGCGCGCAAAATCCTCTTCCTTTCTTAAAAAATGATACTTTCCATTATAATCCAAAAACGAGGTTATGACCCTTGCATAACCTCGTAATTATCAAAATTTAATTTTTATTTCCGCATTTCATCGCGTAAGTAGTTGTAAAGCATTGCTTCTTCTTGCGGAGCCGGATCAACGCCTAAGATTTCAGCAATCTTAAATGCGTAAGCCATTGCGGTTGCCGGGCCGCGGCTGGTAATAATTTTTCCCGCTTCGTCAACAACAACGATTTCATCTGAATGCGTGGCATTCTTAATGTCATTTTCAAATTGCTTTTCAACTCCTGGAAAACACGTATACGTGCAGTTATCCAGCAAGCCGTAACGGGCAAACGCAACCGGACCTGAACACATCGCAGCGTTCCATTTCCCAGCGGCGTGGCGTTGTTGGATCAAGTCCATTAATTGGTCACTGTCCCGTAAGTTATCAGCACCCTTTGAACCGCCTGGGAAAATAACGATGTCATAGTCCAATAAGCTTTCGTCCATTACCTTATCACAGGTCAGTTTGATGCCATGTGCTCCCATTACATCGGTGCTTTCCAAACCAACCATGTCAACTTCAACTCCTAACCGGCGCAAAGCATCGACTGGCGTTAACGCTTCGATTTCTTCACACCCCGGAGCAATCATTACTGCTGCTGTTTTTGTCATTTT
Source organism: Ligilactobacillus sp. 110_WCHN (assembly GCF_030518115.1). Taxonomy (NCBI): domain Bacteria; kingdom Bacillati; phylum Bacillota; class Bacilli; order Lactobacillales; family Lactobacillaceae; genus Ligilactobacillus; species Ligilactobacillus sp. 110_WCHN. Next base: position 34,381 of record NZ_JAULLI010000011.1, on the reverse strand, counting down.
ATCGCTTCCTTGTAAATCTTCGTTTTCCTTTGCACGGGTAATCCAATTAGCTTTTTGACGAGCAAAATAATCCGTCGGCAAGCAACACAAAATTAATTGAATTGCTAACACTGCCAGTAAAATAATTCCAAATGGCATGCCAAAAAGTTTAACCATCAAGGCTGCCATCCACCGTAAAATGATCCAAACTACCACGGGAAAAGTTTGAAAACCAATGTCCCGCAGCCGCCGAGCCAAAATGGCGTATTCAGCAATGTATAGCATCAAGCCGCCAACTGAAACGACCAGGCTGCCGACCGCAATGATCGATTGATGGCCCGATGCCATTGACGATTCAAGGCTCCCATAAAAAATGGTATATAAGGCAAGGGCAAAAATCAGGCACACAACCTGTCCCCACCAATAACCTGCACGGGTCGACCGGCCGCCGTAACTTAAGATTCCCCGGCAATAATCGTGAAAAGCCTCTTCAAATGAAACCTTTCCCTTTTCATTAATTCGCCGCATCTTAAAATCCTTCTTTAGCCTTATTTTTCACGAAATACTTTCGTTTCCTTATCAACTGCCATTGCATCCGTTGGAATGCAGAATAATAAAATTAAGAATGCCTGACAAACCACTAATGCTGCAACGGCGATCGTTGAAGTAAACAAAACGTTCAATACCGCCAAAACAGCGTTAATAATTACCAAAATCGTAATCGGCAACGTTTTTAACCCTGCATCACGTAACCGGCGAAATGCAAGCGCCGTCAATGGAATCAACATTGCCAACAAGAAAATTGCCCGGACAACCAAAACGACGATTCCGCTTGTCCCGCCAGCATAGGCCGATGCAAAGTATCCTAAGACTAGTTGATCGATCACGATCATAATTGCCAAGTATTCAACGATGCCGATCCAAAATGACTTTCGAACCGAACGGCCGTTATAGCTGATAAATCCTTTCCAAAAGTTTAATAAGCTGTCTTTTAACGTGACATCTTGAGTTTCATTAACTTGTTTAAGCTTCATGTTCTCTTTCCTTTCAGTTCAATCCTCTTTATCTATTAATGATACCCCACTTAAAATGGAATGGTCAAAAAAAGAAGGTTGCGATGTAAATCACAGCCTTCTCATCTTCATTTTAACTATTTAATTTCTTGTTCCCGACCGTCTGGATAAAAGACAACGGTTGGAAGTGATGTGCTTGTCGTGGTTGCAGCTGGAGCCGCCTTTGCTAATTGCGGTTGGGCAGCTGCTGTTGGTTGCGTTTCATCAACGCTATCTTTGCCCCGCACTAACCAGTTTTCCTTTTCGGCAACGAATTGGTCAGTTGGAAGTAAGGTGAAAATAAAAACAATAATACTTAGTACCAACCCAGTTAAAGTACTTACATTAGCTAATGCAAGTGCTGAAACATGCATTTCGATTACTCCAATTATAAGTAAGGCGTAAATAAGAACGGTTAAAATAACAATTGGTGCCGTTTTTAATCCAACATCACGTAACCGTCGAAAAAGAACTGCCAAATTCCCAATTAGCATTGCAATCATACATCCAGTTAATCCGAGTACTACAATCATCAACGCTGCCCCAAAAGAAAGGCCGGTTAATAAAACCGCAGCTAACGCAAGAAAATAAATTGTCGCAAAGTAATTAAAAACTGACCACCAGTATCCCGAACGGGTTGACCGCCCACCAAAACTAAATAATCCATGCCAGTAATCTGATACGGCATCTTCAAACATTACTCTTCCTTTTTCTTCAATCTTTTTCATTTATAGTCCCTTTCTCATTTAAAATGTTGTTTTGTTTTCAAAGAATATTGAACTTTCTTTTTGAGTTGCCATCGCTCCGGTTGGAAGGCATAGGAAAACGATTTGAATAATTAAATCAATTCCAAATTCCCAAAGTAAAGCCCATAACATTCCTTGAGAGGAACCGTAACCTACCATAAAAATACCCCAAACGATACTATCCAGGATAGCCATGATTCCCCAACCAATAAACATCGTCTTCAATTTTAGACCGACATCCCTTAACCGCCGAACCATCACTGACCAGTTAGCAACTCCAATTGGAATCATTAACCCAGCAATCAAAAGTCCAGGTCCTAAAAACACAAGTAACACTATAAACATGATATACAAAAAGGCACCTAAGCCGTCACCAAAAGATAGATCAGGCATTGTCGTTAGTACATGACTAATCGTATTAAAAGTGAAAACTGTTAATGCGATGACGATCCCCATTACAACAATATTAATTGGAATAATTAATATCTGAGACTTCCAGTATCCTGCTCGGGTTGAACGACCGCCGAAACTCAACATTCCATGGAAAAAGTCATGAACTGCTTGTTTAAAACTAACTTTTCCGCGTTCCATAATTCGGCCCTTCACAACGGTTTCTTCTGTTCCGTCAGGTTCGAATTTAATAACTTGAAGGTCATCATGGAATTCAAAAGTATCCGGACTTTCAAAAAGGAATTTCATAAAACCATTTTGATATCCTTTGACGAAATGACCTGTTGGAACGGATAAAGCGTAAAGCAGCCATATATCAATTATCCGAATAACAAATCCTAAAAAAGGAACCCACAAAAATAATACTGTAATAACGATCCAAATTACTAATGGTGCGGTTTTAAAGCCCACATCCCGCATTCTCCGGAAGAATAAAGCAGTACTGCCAATCGATATTGTAATATATACAATTGTTTCAATTAGCAACGAAATAATTAAAAACGATCCTACTACTTTATTTAAAGTCATCGCTAAAATAATATTTAACGTTACAATTCCGCCAGTTACAACCATTAAGATCATTAATGGCATCATCAAAACTCCATACCAATAGCCCGTCCGCGTTGACCGGCCGCCAAAACTAAAAAGTCCGCGCCAAAAATCAACAAAAGCTTGCTTGAATGAAATTTCCCCAGATTCTTCGATCCGTTTCACCTATATCACCTTTCCAAACATTAATTCTTTTTTATTACGCACGAACAATATCTTAACATAAATTAGCCGGTTTCTCGAACTTATTTTTCATTTTGTTGCATCCATTTATGAAAATCACCACGATATAGCAGCAAACCGATTGCAAACGTAATGACATCGGCAACTGGTTGCGCCCAAACAACCCCGTGGAAGCCAAAGAATGCTGAACATGCAAGCATCGTGATCAGGTAAACAACTCCTTGCCGCGCAAACGACATTGTAAATGCACTCCAAGCCTTTCCAGCTGATTGGAAAACCGTTGTAAATACTAAGATTGCGCCGATAAATGGCGTGGTTGTCAAACATGCCCGCAACATGTAAGCTCCAAGGCTGACAATGATTGGCTTATTCATGAAAATCTTGATCAAAAATGGAGCAATGATCATCAAAATAATTGAGAAGATAATTGCGTAACCGACTTCGATCAGTAAATCAAAATCAAGAGCTTCCTTGAACCGTTTAACATTCTTAGCCCCGTAGTTATATCCGATCAACGGTTGGGCTCCAAAGGCAAAGCCGACCATTACTAAGGTAATGATCGATGCAATTTTTTGCGTAATCCCCATTGCAGCCACCTGATCTGCCCCGTAAGCTGCCAGGAAGTTGTTTAATAACGCAATTCCGAAACTTTGCATAAGGTTTGTAATTGAGCCTGGAATTCCGATTGCTAACACTTCGCGAAATTCTTTCCAATTAATATGCGCCTGCTTAATGTCAACGTTAATGTACTTGCAGTCGCGAACGGTGTAGTAAATCAATAACACCAATTCAAGGGCGTATCCAAGAAAATTTGATAAAGCAACACCGGCAGCGCCCCACTTTAATCCGAAAATGAAAATCGGATCAAGGATCAGGGAAACAACGATGCCATAAACCGTTGCTAACATACTTTGCTTGGCTAATCCTTCTGTCCGGATCAGGTTCGTTGGCGTCAATGAGGTGATGATAATTGGCGCACCGAAAACGTAGACCCGGTAAAAGGCAGCCGCATACTGATACGTTGCTGCCGTTGCCCCTAACATATGTAACAACGGTTTTTCAAAAATCAGCAATAAAACCGTTACGACAATTCCCAAGCCAATTGAATAGTAGAAACATGCACTGCTGGTCCGCGCACTGCGATCATGCTCCTTTTGACCAAACAACCGCGAAATCACGGAACTGCCGCCGATCCCAAAAATATCGCCTAAAGCTAACATAAACATGAACAGCGGAGTACAAACCGTAATTCCCGCAACTAGGTCCGTATTTCCCGTTTGCGCAACGAAAAAGGTGTCCGCCAAGTTATATACCATACTGGCGAGCATCCCCATTACGACCGGTAACGAGATCTTGAAATAGACCTGTTTAATTGGTGCTTTTTCAAATAGTTCTTCCACGATATTCTTCCCTTTCCGCGTCGTTTTCATTATTTTTCAACGACCATGATATAATTAAAATATATCATGCTATGTCAAGTTTCAATTTTAGAGAGGATCTTTGAAATGGCAATCTACCTGTATGAAGATAATCGCGGAAAAGTCCTATTTTTAGACTGGTATCGCAAAATTCGCGAAAAGGACCAAAGTATTTACCGCAAAGTCAATGACATGCTGACTCAAATGAACAAACAAACCTTGCCGCTTACCCGGCCAACGGTTAAGCGGATGATTTTACGGCTTCCTTACCGGCATTTATACAAAATTCGATTAGGCAAATACCGGTTGATGTTCATTGCCCAAGACGGGGATTACTTTATCATGCACGCTTTCCGGAAAACGACCCAGAAAACGCCGGATAAGGAGATCCACAAGGTCGATCGCGAAATCAAACAGCACCATTACATTCCGCTGAAGCGTAAAATGCTTGAAGAAAGTGAAGGTTAAAGTTTATGGCTGACGTATATTTTCAAAAAATGACGCCGGAAGGCCACCAGCAAATCGTTGATGAAATTGAAACCTTAAAAGCTGACCGGCCGGCTAAAATCAAACAATTACAAGAAGCCCGGGCACTTGGCGATCTATCTGAAAACGCCGAGTACAGTGCTGCTAAACGTGATTTACGCCACCTTGAAAGCCGGTTGCGTTATCTCAATAAGCAATTGCAATACGCTCAAGTAATTGAACCCGAAGATAACGGTGAAGTTGACATTGGAACTGACGTTGAACTTCGTTTTGAAGATGACAACGAGACCGAAACATATCATATTGTCGGTAAACAGGAAGCCAACGTTGACGAGCAAAAAATTTCATTCGATTCGCCGATTGGACGCGCAATCATGCATCAAAAAGCCGGCACGACCGTCGATGTCGTTGCTCCGGCTTCGTCATACCAAGTTACGATCATTAAAGTGAGTGTAAACAAATAGTGGATGAGTATTGCTCATCCACTATTTGTTTAAATTCTTCTTTAAATACTTTTTGGCTTGAACAACCATCCATGCCATGTCAGCGGCAATCTGTTCATCGCTGCCCTCAATCTCACCGTTAATGTATGATTCAAAAACGCCTCCGATCCCGGCCGCAATAAAATGCTGAATTGCCGGGTCAACGTCTGTTCCATACTCTAATTGCAATCGTTGCAAAACATAATATTGAATTCTCTTCCGAATTAATGCCGAGGCTTGACCATTATAAACGCGTTTAAAAAATTTCCGATGTCTCCCAAGCATTGCCAACGCTTCCCGGTAAAAGTCAATCGGTTTTGCGTCTGGAATCTGACGGACATTTTCACGAAACGCCTCAAAATGTTCCTTTAAAATTGCATCTAATAAGTCATACTTATCCTTGAAATGCAGGTAAAATGTCTTCCGTTCAACATCTGCTGCATCGCAGATCATCTTGACCGTAATGTCAGCAAACGCCTTTTCCTGAATCAATTCACCAAATACTTTTTTGATTCGTCCAGTTGTGCGTGCAACCCTTCGATCCATCTTATCCTTTTCTCCTTTTCAATTATTTTCATACCCTAATAATATCTTTTCAAAAATGTTGCAATTCTAATTTTCATGTTCTATTATATATAAGTGTAATAAGAAACACAAGTGTAATTATATACATGTGTTAATTAATTTTAAAGAATTTCGTTTTTTAACAAATTCTTCTTTAATTTAATAGATAATAAAAATATTAATCATATAGGAGGTCATTTTATGAGCAACGCAAAAAACAAGCGTGCCTTGGATATAAATGGCAAACCTTATAGCCGTGGTTTACTCATGTTGGTAATCATCATCGGGCTATTCGGAACATTCTTAGCCGGAACAATGCTTGCGACGGCATATCCAACTTTAATGCACGACTTTAACATTAAAGCCAGCACCGTTCAATGGTTATCAACCGGATTTATGCTGGTTACCGGAGTTATGATTCCAATCACTGCATGGATGATGAACCGGTTTAGTTCAAAGAAACTTTACATTATTGGAATGGGACTGTTCTTTATCGGAAATATTATTTGCTTCTGTGCAAACAGCTTCGCCATGCTTTTAACGGGCCGGATCGTTTCAGCCCTTGGAGGTGGAATTTTAACTCCATTAGGACAGTCAATTGCGATGTCAATTTTCCCACCTGAAAAACGGGGGACCATCATGGGAATGGTCGGAATCGCCATTGGGGTTGCCCCTGCAATTGGGCCGACCCTTTCAGGATGGATCATCGATAACGCTAACTGGCGGATGATTTTCGGGGTTACCCTTCCATTCATCGGATTAGACTTGTTATTAAGTTTCTTCTTTATGAAGAAGGTTTTGCCAACCAAGAAACTTAAACTGGATGTCCTTTCAGCAATTATGGCCGTAATTGGCTTTGGTTCATTGCTTTACGGAACATCTGAAGCCGGCAATGATGGTTGGGGATCAATGGTCGTTATTGTTTCGATCATCATTGGTGTAATCTTCATTGCATTATTCAGCTGGCGGCAATTTAAACTCGAAACGCCATTCTTGGATCTGCGTTTATTGAAGAACTGGCACTTCTCATTGGCTTCATTATTAGGTTCAATTGCCCGGATCGCCTTAGTTGGGGTTGAATTAGTTCTTCCGCTTTACATTCAAATCGTCCGGGGCGAATCAGCATTCCATTCAGGATTAATGCTTCTTCCCGGGGCCTTGTTAATGGGATTGATGAGCCCAATTTCAGGGATCTTATTCGATAAATTAGGTGCCCGGACATTAGCCATTACCGGATTGACCTTATTAACATTGGGAACATTCAATTTCACCACGTTAACAACTTCAACGCCAATTATTGAAATCGTTGTGTTATACGCCGTTCGGGTAATGGGAATTACCTTAGTGTTAATGCCATCAACAACGGCTGGTTTGAACTCATTGCCACTCAATAAGATGAATGACGGAACGGCCATCAACAACACGTTACGGCAGACTCTTGGGGCAATTGGAACGGCGATCTTTACAACGGTTTACTCAAATATTCAAAGTGCGCAAATGCCTGGCAAGTCATTGCTTCACAGTGCACCGCTTGAATACAAGCACCAAGCAATTACCGCTGCTTTAAATGGATATCACGGAGCATTCTTTACCGCCGTTGTCTTTGGGTTAATTGGATTAATCCTTGCATTCTGCCTTGAAAAGAACGCCGGATTAGTAAAAAAAGACGTTAATCAAAAAGTAACAAAGGAGGCTTAGAAAATGGTTTTATGGATATTACTTATCAGTATGGTGCTTTTTGCCGCAACCTTTATCGGATTAGTTAAAAAGCCAAAACTTCGTTATCCAATTTCGATTTTCTTCTTACTCCTTGCAGGTGCATGTTCAGTTTCATTGATGTTGAATGATTCGCATCACCTTGGAATGAAGAATATCACTGAAACGCAAACAAAAACTTTAGTTTCAACGACGGGTAACAACAGTCCGTTAAAACTGACCGTTTATAAAGCTCTTGGAAATGGCAAAGAAAAGGTCTTTGTTTATCGGACAGCTGATCAGCCAAATAAGAATCAAAAGACCAAGATCGATTACGATGTTACGACTAAGGTTGAACACAGCAATGTTCAAACCCCGCAAGTCGTCATCCAACGGAGTCGTTACACATATAAGAACGATTTTTGGAAGACCCTGTTTGCCGGCTTAGGCCTGAATAAGGAAACCCACCATTACACTTACATCTTTAAGGTTCCGCAAAATTGGCTTGTTTTGAGCACCAGTCAATTGCAGGCAATGAAAAGTCAGGAAACCACTGCAAAAGCCCAAATCAAAGATCAAGTGAAGGCGCAATTACCAAATCTGGTTAAAGCCCAAATGATGCAGGAATTGCAAAAGAATCCAACAATGAACGCTCAACAAAAAGCTCAATTGGAAAAACAAGTCACTGCGCAACAAGAAAAGCAACTCGTTGCTAAACTTGAACAGCAGATGATGGGCAAGTTGATGCCGCAGTTGGAAAAAGAATCATTATAAGATTAAAGGAAGTCGTGAATTGATCACGGTTTCCTTTTAATTTTATATTCGTTTACTCATTTTCATTTAACATCATTTTAATAATCAAATTCGAAACGTTACGAATGTTTAAAGTTATTAATATTTTTCTTAATATCGTCCTTTTAAAGGTGTTTAAAATAGTTTTATCTATATCTTTTTTGTACAATGGGAAAGTTGTTTAAATACTTACTGTCAAAGGGAGTTTACAATGTACGTTTTACTTGATGATCAAAGAAACGTTCTCATTGACGAAATTGATTATGTAACGGGAGAACATCATCAACTTTTCGTCGCACCTGAACGAATTGATGCGATCAATTCATACCGCAATAAGAAAGCGCGCATCAAGAAATTTTTCCCATGGTACTCATTTGAGGGCGATTATCATTTAGTAAAAAAGAGTAAGTGGCTTCGAAATTTAAACCATCGTTTATCTTTACATAAAAATGCGATTTAAAAAACGGCTGTGACTCACATCACAGCCGTTTTTGTTATATTTACATCGGCCGGTATGTCTTAACGACCGGCGTGGCATTGCCATCATGGCCAAATTGATTCATTTGATTTGAACGTTCATTATTCCATACCATAAAGGTATTTTCATCTTCCCATGCATTGATCAATAAAAATTCGAAATTATCTTTTTCAGAATGAACCATGACACTTGAATTCAAACCGGTTGGCCGTTTAGCTTCTGAAACCCATGACTTGAAAATTGATTTGAAGACCTTTTGTTCATCTTCGTTAAGGGTCACGTAACGGCATTCAATGTAGCCGCTTGGTTCATTTTGATCGCCAACGACCCCTTCGATCGTATAGTTTAATCCTGAATGGAAAATCGTCTTCTTGCCAGAATAATCAAGCAACATATATTCTGAATTACTGTCCGTTTCTAAAAACAATTTAAACTGCCGGTCCGGATGATCAGCGATGATCTTTTTTAATTCTTCCAATGGTCCAAATGTTAGACTAATTTCTTGTGTCATCATTTCTCAAGCTTCCTTTCACAAACCATTCGTTTTCATTATAGCATTCCTGCCAATTAAAATTTATCGATCTTTTTCACGAAATTCGCCCTCGATAATATTCGGGTCATTCGGACTAGGCATTACAAGCGCCGCAATTAAATACAGTAATGTTCCTGCAAATACCGTTCCCGGAAAAATAATCAAGAATGCGCCGATGATCCGCGTAATTGCCTTATCCCAGTTGAAGTATTCAGCAATTCCGCCAAAAACTCCAAGAAAAACCTTATCGTTTGATTTTGTTAGCCGTTTCCGTTTCTTTCGCATAACCTCTCCTCCTTGCTTCCATTATATGATTTTTGAAATTTAAAACTCAAATCTTTTTAGTCCTTCTTATTTTTCAAACAATCATAACTAATAATGGAGAATTTTTAATACATAACGCATATGTTCTTCACATCTTTTGAATACGATAAAAGTGTCGCAAAGGCGACCAGTTACTCATGGATTAAATAGAATTGAGATGTTAATATGGACAATCAAATGAATATTGAACACAACCAGGACATCGTATCAGCTCAAATCACTAAAATCTTAAAATCACGAATCTTTTTGAAGACCGAACACGGAAAAACGATCGTTGTTGAATATCCGCGGAAACAACGTAAAAATCATCAAACAAAACAGCTTTTTACCCAGATTTTAAAAGATATCTGGCATCACCACTTATGGATTCCGGTCAACCAGCGGACAAACCAAATTTTACAGTATGACTGGTTAAGCTAAATAAAAGGCTAGGACAACTCGTCCTAGCCTTTTATTTATGGTCTTCTAATGTATTATTCAAATCATCAAGTTTAGCCGCAATGCGGTGTAAAAGCCCCACACTGGTCGTATATTCATCCGAATCCATATCAATCAATCGGAATGAATACGAAACAGCTTCCTTGACGCTTTTTTCCTTTTCCTTTGCCATTGGAGTTAATTCCAAGTAGACCCGCCGGCCATCAACCCCTGACCGGGTCCGTGTTATCCACCCGTTATGTTCCAACCGTTTTAATAAGGGCGTCAGCGTCCCCGTATCAAGATTTAATCGTTTACCGATCTCCTTGATCATCATCGGCCGCCGTTCTTCCCACAAAACCAGCATCGTAATGTATTGCGGGTAAGTCAAACCGAATTGTCGTAACGCTTCGCTATAAAACTTATTGTAACTTTTCTGAGCTGAATAAATTGCAAAACACAATTCATCTTCAAGGTGATATGGTTTATGGTCTAACATGATAAATCCTCCAAATTATCCTCCAATATTTGAATTAATCCCTATAAATCATCTATTTAAATTTGGGTGCGATCACAATGTAACGGTATGGATCGTTTCCATGCGATTTCGCCTTAACATGTTTATTTGAAGCAAGCGTTTTGTGCACGATCTTGCGTTCCATTGCCGGCATCGGGCCTAACTTAAACGCCCGCCGTTCAACGATTGCCCGTTCTGCTAAATCGGCCGCGATCCGTTGCAATTCTTCGCGCCGCCGCTCACGGTAATCACCGACATCAAGGATCAACCGGTAACGTCGTTTGACCTGCTTATCAAAACAGGCTTGGGCCAAAATTTGCAAAGCATTCAATGTCCGCCCATGCTTGCCGATCAGCAATCCTTGCTGATCGGTATCAAAGTCAAAGTACACGTTGCGCCGGTCAACTGTCACTGAGATCTCAGTGTCGATTCCTAACTGACTGATAATGTCATCCAGGTAATTACCAACGGCTTGAACGGCATCGTCAACTGATTCGTCTTCCGTGGCAGTTTCATCCTTAGGTGAATCTTTTACCGGTTCATCTTCACTTTCATGAATCTCCGCCGTAATTTCATCTTCTAATTGATTTGAATATTGATCATCAATCTGATCATCGGATTCAAGAACCGTGATCTCAACTTCCGCTGGCTTTCTTCCAATTCCTAAAAAGCCCTTGCGTCCTTCGCTGATAACAGTCACTTCAACTTGATCACGGCCAACCTCTAAATCTGCTAAGCCTTTGCTTAAAGCTGCATCAACGGTTTCACCAGAGTATCTCATTGCGTTCCCTCCGTATGTAAATCTAATTCCATATTATAACCTAATCACGGGATTGTGCAAAATCATGGTCCGGTATTTTTTGATTGCTGAGGGTACAAAAAAAGGACCGTCATCCGTCCAGTCCTTGCCGCTATTTTTCCGTCAACTGTAATAGAATTGAGATTGCTTCTTGGTAGCTGACTTGGTTTTGGTTCATAACTTCCTTCACTAATTCTTCCGTTGACATTTTACTTGAAATCGTCACTTTCAAAGCCCCCACACTACGAACATTTGTTTGTTTTGATCACTACTTGATTTATTTTAGCGCGGTTTTTTCTAAAAAAAAAGCCCTAAAATTATTTAAAAAATTTTACTTGACAGGATTATCAGCGTAATTCTGCCCGTTTGCCCCTGGTAAAAAAATTTTTGCCAAAATAAATTTCTTAGTTTTTATTAATATTTGGTAAAATGCCGGTCTATCAACATTCAGCATTCAATTTATCTCAAAATTATTCATTTGAAAATCAGCGCGAAAACATAAAAAGCCTATCATTCAATAATCAATGATAAGCTTTAAGTTTGATTATAATTAAGATATTAATTAACTATGCCATTTCCTGCCGGGCGGAAAGGTTCGCAAATTTGTTGTGCGACTTAATGAACAGCAACTTAACCGTTCCCCGCGCTCCAGCCCGGTTCTTTTCAATGATCAATTCAACTTCACCTGCATCTGGATCATTATCTTCTGCCGGTGAATCAGCTTCATCGTCGTCGCCGGCATCCGCCCGTTCATAATAGTCATCCCGGTACAAGAACGCAACGATATCCGCATCCTGTTCAATTGAACCTGATTCCCGAATATCTGACAATACTGGCCGTTTATCCTGCCGTTGTTCAACCCCCCGGGAAAGTTGTGACAACGCTAAAATCGGCACATTTAATTCCTTTGCCAGCTTTTTCAACTGCCGGGAAATTTCAGAAACTTCCTGTTGCCGGCTTTCTTTATTCGAACCTTCGATCAGCTGCAGGTAGTCGACAACAATAAAGCCGATTCCGCCTTGTTCCTTGGCTAATCGCCGACATTTTGCCCGAATCTCTGACATTTTGATTCCGGGAGTATCGTCAATGAAAATGTTGGTGTTCGCTAACGTTCCAATTGCGACCGTCAAATCATTCCATTCATTGCCTTCAAGATTTCCATCCCGTAAATGGTTGGCATTGATTCCGCCTTCCGCACAAATCATCCGGTTAACCAACGATTCGGCACTCATTTCAAGGGAGAAGATCGCAACGTTGGTATTTGATGCCTTCCCGACATTTTGCGCAATATTTAACGCAAACGCCGTTTTCCCGACGGCTGGACGGGCAGCAAGAATAATCAAATTATCCGGTTGCAAGCCGGAGATCATCTTATCAAAGTCATGGTACCCCGTTGAAAGGCCCGTAATTTCATCATCGCTTTGGGCAAGATCCTGAACCTTGACTAACGCTTGGTCTAAAACTTGACTGATTGGTTTAAAGCCGGCACTATTCCGATTTTCAGAAACATCCATGATCTGCCGTTCAGCACTTGCTAAAATATCGTCGACTTCTTCATCGCCGTTTTGGGCTTCATTTTTAATGTTATTAGCCGTATTGATCAACCGCCGTAAAGCCGCTTTGCCTTGAACGATTTTCGCGTATTCCCGCACGTGACTGCTTGATGGAATGTTGCTTAATAATTCATCAAGGTAAACTGCTCCGCCGGCATCCTCAAATTGATTTGACCGTTTCAATTCGTTTGAGACCGTCAACGGATCGATCTTATCGCCGGCATCATCCACGGCGATCATTGCTTTAAAAATCACTTGGTTTGCACGGTTATAGAAGTCATCGGGAGTCACAAACTCAATTGCTTCAGCCAACGCATTTTCATCAAGAAAAATTGACCCTAAAACCGCTTGTTCTGCCTGAGCATCGTGCGGCATCACATTTTCGATTTCTGAATTATTATCCACCGAACTGTTTCCTTTCTTTTTAAGTCGTTATCAAAATCATAACGCAAATTTGATTTCGCGCCAATCCATTTCATTCAAATAAAAAAGAAGGCGTGACCCACGTCACAACCTCCTCATAATCCAATTTCAAAGCCTTTTTACTGTTCGGCAATGTGAACCCGAATCTTAGCTGAAACTTCATTATGAAGCTTAACTGGAACATTAACGTAACCCATTGAACGAATTGGTTGAGCAAGTTCCATTTTGCGCTTATCAATTTTAATATCATATTGCTTTTGCAATGCTTGAGAGATTTGCTTTGAAGTTACTGAACCGAATAAGCGGCCGTCTTCACCGGCTTTGGCCTTCAATTCAACAACGTATTTTCCTGATTCAAGCTTTTCTTTCAATGCCTTTGCTTCGGCTAAAATTTCAGCTTCCTTTTTAGCTTCGGCTTTTTGTTGTGCGCGTAGTTGACTCATTGCAGCTGCATCAGCCTGTTTAGCCTTTCCGCTCTTAATTAAGAAGTTGGCGTAACCGTCTGCCATGTTTTTAACTTCACCGCGTTTTCCTTTACCGCGAACATCTTGTGTAAAAATTACCTTCATTGTGATTCCTCCTAGTCTTCCGTTTCAGGTTGAGGTTCTTCGTCTTTATTTAAAATTTCAAGCACCTTTTCACGCGCGTCAAGCACACTAATGTCTTTGATCTGGGTCGCAGCGTTCGCAAGGTGCCCGCCGCCGCCCAGTTCTTCCATGATGACCTGGACATTGATCGTCCCGTCACTGCGGGCTGAAATTCCAACGGTGTGTTCATCGCGCCGGGTAATCGCAAACGTTGCTTGAATCCCGCTGACTTGTAAAAGCGAATCGGCAGCTTGGGCAGCAATTACTGAATCGTAGATCTTGTCATCTTCACCAACACATAACGCAACATTATCAATAAATTCAGTCCGATCGATCAAATGGTTCCGTTGCATGTAGCTTGATTCGCTTTCCTTCATGAAGTGCCGGGCCATTGTCAGGTCAGCCCCCATTGACCGCAAATAACTTGCGGCATCAAAGGTTCGGGTCCCGGTTCCTTGAGAGAACGATTGTGTATCAACAATGATTCCCGTCAGCATCGCCGTTGCTTCCAACGAATTGATTGGTTCACTATCCCGTGACTGATATTCAAACATTTCAGCGATCAACTCGCACGTTGAACTGGCATACGGTTCAATGTATACCAAGATCGGATTTTCAGGGAATTCTTCCCCCCGCCGGTGATGGTCAATGATTACGACCCGGTTTGAAAGCCGATCATACAGTTCTTGACTGATTGAAATCGACGGCTTTGAATGATCCGCCAAAACAAGCAAGCTGCTTGGCGTGATCTTTTCCAACGCCTCAGCCGGTGAGATAATACTTTCCTTAATTTCAGGATACTTTCCAAGTTCATCGACCAGCCGCTGAACATCTGAATGAATGTTATCTTGATTCAAAATGATCCAGCATTTCTTGCCATTCATCGCTGCGATCCGGCGAATTCCGAGACAAGCCCCAATCGCATCCATATCCGGCCGTTTGTGGCCCATTACAAAGACTTGATCAGACTGCTTCAACAATTCGCTCAAGGCTTGGGAAATCACCCGCGCCCGAACCCGCGTCCGTTTAGCCATCGGGTTCGTCTTTCCGCCATAGAACCGGGCTTCGCCATCCGATTCCCGGACAACAACCTGGTCACCACCCCGTCCAAGGGCAAGGTCCAAGTTGGATTGCGATAATTCGGTCAATTCGTTTAAGTCGTCTTCACCAT
Source organism: Ligilactobacillus sp. 110_WCHN (assembly GCF_030518115.1). Taxonomy (NCBI): domain Bacteria; kingdom Bacillati; phylum Bacillota; class Bacilli; order Lactobacillales; family Lactobacillaceae; genus Ligilactobacillus; species Ligilactobacillus sp. 110_WCHN. The sequence goes on along the minus strand of NZ_JAULLI010000011.1, from coordinate 19,184 downwards.
ATGCAATCCCGATACTCAACGTAATCGGCGAATTACTCTTAAAAGTCCGTTCCCGAATCTTATCAAGAATCGAGAATTTTTGATGCTCAAGTTTTCGCAATGTTCCCGTATAACCGATCATAACGTAATGATCTTCATCAACGCGTTTCAAAAACATTCCAAACTTTTTGGCCCAGTCTGAAAGCGCACTGGTAACAAAGTTGCTCAGGTTTGAAATATCCTTATCGCTCATCGCCTTTGAAATTTCGTCGTAGTTATCCAGGAAAATCTGCCCGATCATAACGTGTGAATCGTCATACCGGCGCTGAATCTCAGCGTAATGGGTAATATCCATCATATAAGCCACGCCAATGTCTTTTTGAATCAATAAATCAAAATCATGGTCATGCCAGTGAATCCGGTGGCGTTCCTTATCATCATAGTGATCCTGTAAAATCGTAGCAAGAGCTTCATCCAGGTCACTGATCTTCTTGCCCAAAACATCTTCTTTGCCGAAATACCGTTGCATGTACGGATTGATCCATTCGATCTCATACTTATCATTAAAGAAAATCGTTCCGATCGGCATCCGGATCAAACTGTCTTGGCCACCACGTTTTAAACGATAAGACAGATCTGAAATATATTCACTTGTTTCTTCCTGTAAGTGTTGCAACATTGTATATGCAACTGCCATCGCAGCAATTGCTAAAACTAAAACAATTATCCCAACGATTGGACTTATAAAAAATGCCAGTCCATCACTTACAATTGCTAGTCCGAGAATAAAGAGTGCAATCAGCCGCATCCGTCTGTCTTGCATAAATCCCGGGATTCGCCAAAGTTTTTTTGACTTTCGCTTTTCCATAATTTCCCTCGTTTTAATTCATAATCAAAAATTAGCAATAAACTTCCATTAAGTATTTTACCACATTCTGGAATTCCATCAGAATCTCCCGGCCAAAAGCCTTAAACTACAAGAAAAAGCCCCGAATAGTCGGAGCTTCTTCTTGGTTATGAGTTATTTGATTGTTCTTAGTATACAATTCATTAATTCGTTTGTCATTGAATTTAATAAATTTTTATGATTAATTTTCATGCGCCTTTTCTGTCCGGAACCAGCCTTTGCGACTAAAGAAAGCATACATGTCATTCAAGAAGAAAATTGAATAACTGAAGATCAACGCAAAATTGCCGGCGCCTTGAAGCATCGTTTGGATCCACAATGCAATCGTGATCACCGATGATAACGTCCAAACAAAATATTGTTCCCGCTTCCGGTTAAGTTCAAGCAGGGATCCAGTAACCGACATTGCTAAACTCATACTATCAAGGAAGACCCGCGGATCATTGGTTAAACTGAAAATATAATGCAAAACCGCCCACGCAATCAAGAAGAAGATGCCATACTTGATCCAGTCAAACCAACTATCAAATTTTTCAGCTTTAATATCATCATTCCATTTCGGATCTAAGATACAAAAAATATCAAGGAATAAAATGTAACCGATCTGTTCCCACGCATTAGCATAGTTATGTGCAATGAAGGCGGTCGTTGCAATGCAGATCGCACTTGTTAATCCCGCCCAGCCTTGAATTCCTGAACGGTTTGAAATTCCGATAACACATGCAACTGAAAGGTTCCCGCCAATAAACGCAATGATTGAAGTTACTGGGTGGGCACTAAATGACTGAACCATTGACCATACTTGTAAAATAAAGTTAAAGATCAAAAGACCGTAACTGAACCAGCCCCAACCACGGCACTGATCGATCAACCATTTAAAATAACCTTTCCGAAAAATATTTTTTGAATACTCTGGTAAGTGCGTTAGCACATCTTTATAACGACTAAACATCGAATCAACTTCCTTTCCGTTTTTAAACAACGTTCCCCATTATACATACATGTTGTGGTTTAATCAACTAAAAATTCTATATATTGTGTTAATCATTCTTCGGCTCTTTCCCAATTTTTATTCTTGAAATGGCCTTCAAAATTCGTCCGTTCAATGTCAAAAAGTGATAAAATCAAACTATATTTGAAAGGAGAAGCGCAATGAAAAAGAAAACAATCTGGAAAACAATTGTAACTGCCAGTGCGGCAATTACCTTAATGGGGACTGCGCCAACGGTTCTTAACCAAATTCAAGCTGCGCAAACCGAACAAACCGACTCAAACACGAACACTAACAGTCAATCAAATAATGATAAAACTTTAAGCTCAGCATACGTTGTTTATGGGGCCGGAACTTCAAGTGAAGTCCGCTCACAATTAAATAAGATTTTTGGCGTTGACTCGTCATTTAAACAATTGACCGCAACGGCTGCCGACTACAACAAATACATTGCTAACGGAACATCTGACACGACGAACGCCGCAATGATCAGTTCCGTTGCGATTGCGCCAAGTGATCCTGGTTCAGGGGTCAAAGTCAATATCAAAAATTATCAAGGTGATAACAACATCACTGAAGTAACGGCCCAACAATATGCCATGGTTGCTCAAATGGCCGGGGTAACTGACGTAACAATCGTCGTAACTGCCAACCGGCCCGTTTCTGGGGAATCAGCTTTGACTGGGGTTTACGAAGCCCTTGCCGCTAACGGAATTCAATTGAATACCCAAAACACTGCCAGTGCCAATCAAATGCTGAACGCGACCCAATCAGCGATCGATGCCAACAAGAATAATACTAAGTACCCTGGCCAGTTAATGGCTGCCGTTGGTGAAGTTTCAAAACAAATTTCACAACAAAAACAACAAAATAACGGTCAAGATCTTGCAACTAAGCAGGATATTCAAGCCATGTTAAATAAGGCTTTAGCTGAACATGGAATCGCAAATGAAACAACGAATAACCAAAAGGACCAGATCACCAATGCGTTGATCAATTTCCAAAATTCACCAATTTCAGCTGACAAATCGTACACCAAGAACGTTGATAACACGATTCAAAACGTTAAAAATTCAACCGGGAACTTGATGAATAAAGCTAAAAATTGGATGAACAGTAAGCAAGGTCAAGCTGCTGCCCAAGAAGCCAAGAACTGGTTTGAACGGTTCATTGACTGGATCAAGAGTTTGTTTGGTTGGAATTAATGTATTCATTTAATTAAACACAAAAAGAGGATGTGGCCATCAAGTCACATCCTCTTTTTATTCGCTTTTCATATCATCGGGTTCCAAAACAAACGAGTTACTTGCGATACGAAGCTCGCCTTGAGCGTTTTGTCACCCTTTCTTTTTATTCATACGGATCTTCTGAAACTTTCTTCTTGATCAAGCCCATAATGATTCCGGCAACAATTGAACCGATTACGGTTGCTAAGATGTATGCCCACCAGTTAGTTGCTAATGGAGTTACCCATAAACCACCGTGCGGAGCCGGAACACCGATCTTCATCCAGCCGACAATTGCGCCGCCGACTGCTGAACCGACAATACATGATGGGATAACATGCAATGGATCAGCCGTTGCGAATGGAATTGCCCCTTCAGTAATGAATGAGAATCCAAGAACCCAGTTGGTTACCCCAGCTTGACGTTCTTGCTTAGTGAACTTGTTCTTGAACAAGACCGTTCCGATTGCAGTTGCAAATGGCGGAACCATTCCCCCAACCATAACGGCAGCCATTAAAATGGCAGCAGTTGTTGAGTGCGGGTCGTTAGCAAACGCACCTGAAGCAAACACATAAGCAGCCTTGTTGAATGGGCCACCCATATCGATCGACATCATTCCTGCAAGGATCATCGTCAATAGAACAAGGTTCCCGGTCCCCATGCTGTTCAAGAAGTGCGTAATTACCAAGTTAATGCCTGAGAAGATTGGGTTGATGATGAAGAACATGATCAAAGCAATCAACAGTAACCCAAGAATTGGGTAAATCAGCATTGGTTTCATTCCTTCAACTGATTTTGGTAATTTGGCAAATAACTTCTTCAAGCCAACCATGATGTATCCAGCAATGAAGCCGGCTGCGATTCCGCCTAAGAATCCAGCACATGCGCCGGCGTTGGCATGGAAGTTAGCCTGGTAAACGCCACCAAATGAGCCCTTGTAGACCATTGCCATGAAACCACCGACAAACCCTGGCATCAAGGCTGGTTGATCGCCGATTGCTTCAGCAATGTATCCGGCAAGAACCGGAACCATGAAGGCAAAGGCCATGTTTCCGGCATTGTTCAAGAACTTGAATGCCAAACTGTGGCTTCCGCCCATGTAGTTTTCAACAACAAATGAAAGGGCCATTAAGATCCCACCGCCGATAACGAACGGTAACATGTGTGAAATCCCGTTCATTAACTGCTTGTAAATGTTAGCCCATACGCCGCCATTTGATGATTCTTCGGCAGTTTCACCTTCATCACCAGTTGCATGGAAGACCGGAGCTTTTTCATCCAAGATTTCTTGAATCAATGCTTCCGGTTCTTTAATTCCGGCAGTAACTGGCTTGTTAACTAAGTGCTTGCCATCAAACCGGGCCATCTTAACCTTCTTGTCGGCTGCAATGATAACCCCCTTGGCACGCTTGATTTCATCAGCGGTTAATTCATGCTTAACCCCTTCTGAACCATTTGTTTCAATCTTGATGTCAACGCCCATCTTCTTGGCCGTTTTCTTCAAGTTTTCTTCAGCCATGTAAGTGTGGGCAATTCCGTTTGGACATGCTGTTACCCCAACGATGTATGGCTTATCGCTTGAAGCCGGAGCTTGTTTTTCAGCCTCTTCTTCCGCTTTGTTTTCAGCTTCCTTTTCGGCAACGGCCTTAGCAAAGATGTCTTGAACTTTGTCCGGCGTATCAGCTTTCTTCAAGGCTGCAACAACGTCCGGATTCATCAAAACTTGGGATAATGCAGCTAAAGCTTGCAAGTGAGTGTTGTCGCCGCCTTCAGGAGCAGCAATCATGAAGAAGAGGTGGGCAGGTTGACCATCCATTGAGTCATAGTCGACCCCTTCAACACTGCGCGCAAACATTACGGCTGGTTTATTAACTGCTTTATCGTGAGCGTGCGGAATGGCAATTCCATCGCCCATTCCGGTTGAGCCTTCTTCTTCACGCTTTAAAATATCTTTTTTGTAAAGTTCTTCATCATTGATGATTCCCTTTTCGTAGTAGTGATGAACCATTTCATCAATGACCCCGGCCTTCGTTGTGGCTTTCAGGTTCATGATCATGATGTCCTTCATCAATAACTTGCGAATATCCATGATGTTTTCCCTCCTTTAATTAGTATTCTGTAATTTTGATTTGTGGCAAAATTTCATCAATTTTGGCACGGGTTGCTAAATCTTCAGAGAATGCAGTGGCTGATCCGCTTGCAAGGCCATACCGAAATGCTTCAACCGGATCCTTGGTTTCAGCAAACGTCCCGGTGAAACCAGCAAGCATTGAATCGCCGGCTCCAACAGAATTAATGACCGTTCCCTTGGGTGCCAATGAGCGGTAAACCTTGTCCTTCGTAACCATTAAGCCGCCATCGCCCGCCATTGAGATCAATACGTGTTGGGCACCCATTTCAAGCAACTTCTTAGCATATTTAACAATGTCATCCATGCCGTTGAATTTCACGTGAAACATTTCAGCTAATTCATGGTTATTCGGTTTAACAACTAATGGGTGTTCCGGTAAGGTCTTCAACAAGCTGTCACCCGTTGTATCAATTACAAATTGAGCGCCCTTTGACCGGATGATCTTGATCAAATCAAAGTAAAAATCATCACCCAATCCTGGAAGCAAACTTCCGGCAAAAACAACCGTGTCATCCGCCGTTAAATTATCAAACTTTGCCTTGAACTGGTCAAGTTCGTCAGCTGATAATTGCGGCCCCTTACCGTTAATTTCGGTTTCTTCTTGGGCCTTGATCTTAACGTTGATCCGGGTATTGCCCTTAATTGAAGTGAAGTCAGACTTTAAGCCCACCTTCTTTAACGCGTCTTCAACAAAGTTCCCCGTAAAGCCGCCTAAGAAGCCCCAGGCAACACTTTCGTGACCTAGTTCTTGAAGAATCCGCGAAACATTGATTCCCTTACCGCCAGGAAGCATGTTGTCATAATCCATCCGGTTGACTTCGCCAAGCGTTAAATTTTGTAACTGAACGATGTAATCAATTGACGGATTGACCGTAACTGTGTAAATCATTCTTGAACCTCCTCAACTCTCGTTTGACTCTTAAAAGAATGAAGCAGCTTTGCGGGAAGCTTTTCAACAATGATCGTTGCGGCATTTAATGGGGCAACGTTCACAAAGGATACCTTGTTAAACTTCGATGAATCAGCAAGGACAAACGTTGCCTGCGATTTGGTCAATGCGTATTCCTTGATTGCGGCTTCATCTGGATCCGGTGTTGTATAACCATCCTGATCAATGCCGTTAATTCCAAGGAATGCTTTATTGAACCGTAATTTGCTTAACTGATTCAGTGCATCGACCCCCACAATCGCTTTGGTCGTCTCTTTCAAAAGGCCGCCCACCATGATCGTTTTAATGTGCCGTTCCGCTAAGGCTGAAGCATGCAAGATTCCGTTCGTTACCACCGTGATTCCTTGATTCTGCGGTAAATAATCGACCATTGCAAGGGTCGTTGTCCCGGCATCAAGGAAAATCACGTCTTCAGGTTTAACATGCTGCGCTGCTTGTTTACCAATCAGTTCCTTCGCATGCGGATGTTGGGACGCCTTGCCAAACATATCAGGTTCATTTTGCAAGGTATAATTGATCTTTGCGCCGCCGTGGACCCGTTCTAACAATCCCTTTTCTTCAAGCGTTTGTAAGTCACGCCGGACTGATGATTCTGACCCATGGGTTTGGTCGCAAATTTCCTGAACCTTAACAAATTGATTGGTTTTCAGCATCTCCAAAATCATTTGTTGCCGTTCTTCTGCAAGCATTTTCATTCCCTCCACGTCAATAGTTTAGCATTATTAATGGTCAAATTCAATCACATTCGATCAAATTCAATCATTTTTATTCAAAAGATGAGCAAAAGTGAGCAAAAAAAGAGAAGGTGTGACAAAACGTTCAAAACGAGCGTGGTGGAAGCAGAAAAGCGAACGAATCGCGCAGCATAGATTCGGAGGTTTTCGAACTTCCACTCAGCTCGTTTGTTTTGGAACCCGATTATGCGAAGATAGCAAAAAGGTTGCGACTTATATCACACCTTCTAACTCAACACATACTTTTCAACCGCTAATCCCAAGCCATCATGGTTGTTATCTTCCGTAATCACTGAAGAAACTTCCTTAACATGCGGGTTTCCATTTCCCATTGCAACGCTGAACGGAATCTGTTCAAGCATTGAAAGGTCGTTGTTTTCGTCCCCCGCAACCATGATTTCATCTGGTTTGATTCCAAGATGGGCTGCCAGTTCCAACACCGCGTGTCCCTTTGTCGCGTTCACGTTGTTAAATTCCAAGAACCACGGTGCACTTCTGACGATTGCATACTTTTGATAAAGCTCTTCCGGAATCTGATCAAGTTGCGCCGCAATCTTTTCCGCCTGGTCGACCCACATAAATTTCGCGGCATCCATTCCCGTCGGTAAATCTTCAAGCCGCCGGTATCTCAATGGCATGTGAGTATAAAAGGCATCTTCAACTGAATACTTGCTGATGTCTTGATTCGTAACGTAAATTTCAGAGTTCAGCGTCACGACTTGACTTTTGATTCCGCAATCATCCGCCATTTTAATGAAATCAATGCATTCTAAATCAGTTAACCCATTTTCAAATACAACTTCGTGCTTTCCAACATTCATTGCTTGGGCTCCGTTGAACGTGATCGCATAATCATCATTTCCGGTTAATCCTAATTCTTCCAGGTAATCTTGAATTCCTGAAACCGGCCGGCCGCTGCATAATACAACATAAATTCCACGCTTCCGGGCTTCTTTAAGAGCAGCAACGGTCCGCGGCATGATCCGCTTATCATCTGTCACCAGTGTTCCGTCAATATCCGTCGCAATCATTTTAATTTTCATCAGAAAGCCTCCCTGCGATTTTTGAAATCGTTTTCTAATTAATTTTAGCTTACCATATAATCTTTCACTCTTTAAGATTTTTTTGTAAAATGAAAACAGATATTCTAGAGGAGGGATATTTATGTTTACAATGATTCCTGACGATTATCCTGAAGCAATTGCCAAGTTATCTTGGCTTAAAGCTCACGGATATCCAGATGCAACTGAAGAAGGCGTTTTACGCGATACGGTTCTTTTAGGAACGCAAGATCTTTTTAACGAAGCTCTTGAAGAATCCTACTGGACTGTTTTGTGGGATGTTCAAGACAAAAAAATGTGGGTGCGCGGCGTTCAAAGTGAACGGGTCGGTGAACTCGTTCCCCGGAAGGGATTTGAAACCTTTGAAGATGACTTTAAAGATGATGCATATCAATTCTGGGAAAATCTTGGAACCCAAGTCCGTAGCATCGTCGGCAGCGAATAAAAAGCAGGTGCAATAATGAAACATCTTAAACGTAATTTAATCCTGGTTTTCATTGCTGATACCCTGTTATTGATTGCTTGCCTCGCATTTACGGTTCAAAAATTCATTCACCATCCGCAAATGTCGCTGGAACTGATCATTTTACTGATCTTTGATTTTATCGTGTTAAGTACGTTCTGCTCGTTGTTAACGATTGCTGTTCAGTACATTATTCGCAAAATCAAAGCACGGAAAAAGCAAAAAGAAGAACAATAGAAAAAAACGGTTATGGTTTGAAAGCCATAACCGTTTTTCTTTCATTTATTTTCTAATTTTTCTTTTCCCTTTTCCGGCTTGAAACTTCATAGAAGATCAACGCAACGGCCCCGAAGAAGATCGGCCCGATTGCTGTCCAGAACGCTGTACTGTACTGATGAACAAGGATTGGCTGAATAATCGTAAACAAGATTCCACCTGAAAGAACGATCAAGCACAATGCAACGATCAGATTTGTCCAGAACTTATTCTTAAAGAATTCAAATGGACGGTCAATGTCCTTCAACTTCTTAAAGAATGGAAAAGCCCCAACTAAGAACAAGTATGGGAACGTTGTTGAGACGTTTGACATGTTTGTCAAAATCGTAAAGAACTTGCTTGCAGCTGAACCCCCAAATGAAATGAAGAAGATAAAGACGCAAACAACGATTGCTTGAATCCACATTGCAAATGCCGGCATTCCTGCTTTGTTCAACTTCGTAACCTTTTCAGGCCATAAATCTGGGTCTGAACCCATAATGAATGACTTGATCGGTGAGTAAGTCATAATGAAGAAACTTCCGATAACGGCAAGTAAAATACTGAAACCAGTAAACCGAGTCATTAAGCTTCCGAATAACAATGCGGTGTGATGTGAAACGCCGATCGCATTTCCGAATGCAACCCCTAAGTTCCCCATCAAAACATATGTAACATTTCCAAGGGTTACTTGGCCACCACCAAAGACGTGCCGCCAGTTTGTACTAAAGCCCCACATGAAGATCGTTAAGGCGTAACCAACTGCAATGATTGCCGTTGCAAACAAGATTCCGCGTGGGAATGTCTTTTCCGGTTCATCCAAACTATCCATGATTCCGCCCATGGTTTCCATTCCGCCGTATGCAAAAATCGCATAAACGATGAATGAAATCATCGCGATTGGCGTTGTAAATTGGGCGTTTGGTGAGTGAATGAATGAACTCATTCCGCTAACCGGTTGTGCTAAGTGGCCGTGGTTGAAGACCAAAATTAAAATACTAATGATCAAAAACAGACCGTTAACAGCAAGGTTAAAGGCGCCGCCGACCGTTGAGACCTTGGCGATCGCATCCATTCCGCGTGATGAGAAGAACGTTACGATCAAGACCCCAACAATTCCGATTACCCCTAAAGTTTCAACTGAAGATAAGCCGAATAAGTGCCATGATGAAGTTGTATCTTTCCCAAAGATCACTGATGACAATGGGATACAGAAACTTGAAGCCGTTTGAACAAGCCAAACAATCCAGGCTGCCAACCAAATGAAAGTCCCAACAAAGGCCCATTTTTCACCGATTGACCCTTCAAGCCATGAATAAATTCCACCTTTTGCTTCTTTAAAAGATGATCCGTATTCGGCTAACATCAAGCTAACTGGTAAGAAGAATACCAACGCCGCTAAAATATACCAAATAATACTTGCATACCCCATTTGCATAAATGCCCGGGGCGTGTTTGCGAACCCGTAGATTGATGAAATGATCATCATTACCAGGGTCGCCAAACCAATTTTTTTCGTTTTCGATGATGATTCCACGAATTAAAATTCCCTTCAAATTAAAATATACAGTTAAAATTATAGCACTCTAAGAAAAGATGACAAAATTCATTGACAATTTTAATTTTTATTGATAAAAAAGCGAGGCTGGAGCTTATGATCCAGTCTCGCTTAAATGTTTATTATTCTTTAATGTTATTCGTCTTCAATGTCTTCCATATCTTCTTGGATTTCTTTAGCCGTCGATTCTGGCGTCCGGGCGATCATGATATCGCACTTCGCGGTCCGCATTACGTATGATGCAACGGAGCCAACGATGATCCGCTTAAAGAAGTTCTTTCCGGTTTCACCAACGATGATCAAATCGTTTTTATATTCCGGTTGGAAATCTTCAACAATAACGGTTTTCGGATTTCCGAACCGCAAGTGAACGGAAACTTTATCCTTTGGCAACCCTTCTTCAATCAGGTGCTCTTTCAAATCATTGATGTATTGTTCACATTCTTGTTCCTCTTTATAGATGCGTTCGCCATCAAGGGTAATTCCTGCATTGCCGTATTCCAGCGAATTCATATCAAGCACCCATAAAACATCAAGGTGAGCATCATTCCGCTTAGCAATGTTTAACGCATCCATCAATGCAACCTCTGATCCCTTTGAGCCGTCGATTCCAACTAAAATATTTTTGTAGCCTAATGCCATGACCAACACTCCCATCCACTTATCTATTTTTATGATAACTTTATCATATTGAGTTTTCAAGTAAAGGTTTTCATTTATTTAAATATAGTAAAAGAGGTTGAGTAAATGCTCAACCTCTTTATCATAATCGGGTTCCAAAACAAACGAGCTGCGACGCGGAGCTAGGGTGACGCGCAGCTAAGCCGCAAACCTCCGAATCTATGCTGGCGCGATTCGTTCATTTTTCTACTTCCACCACGTTCGTTTTTGGTGTTTTGTCACACCTTCTATTCTTCATCCAACAAAATCTTGTGCTTTTCCTTTAATTTAGCAGCCTTTTCCGCTGTTAAATTACCAAGTTCAACTAACTTGTCTTCGATCATTTCTAAGACTTCTACCCGGTCTTCCATGTTCGTAACAAAGTCATACTTGTCACCGTCGATCACTAACATTGGTGATGCATCATATTCATCACGCCAAATATCGTATTGCTTAAGCAACCGGTGATAGTAGTCAACCAATGACGGATCGTTTTCAACCAATTCATATTCCCGGCCGCGCTTTTCGATTCGTTTGAGCATCGTATCATATGAAACCTTGATCGTAATCATCAAGTCCGGTGATTTTTTGTGCGAAGCAAATGGAAGTTCTTCCATCATGTTTGCAAGCAAGCTCTTATAAATATCATATTCAACTTCCGTTGCGTTACCCATTTCGGTGTTCATCCGCATGAAGATTTCGTCCTCATAGATCGAACGGTCAAGAATGTTGTTGTCTTCTTGCATTGCCTGCTTGATCATTGCAAACCGCCGATTCAAGAAGAACGTTTGCAACAAGTATGCATATGGGTTAGTTGCTTCTTCATCGCCGGCTGCCCGTTTCTTAGCGGCAATTTCGTTTCCTTTATAAAAAAGCGGTAATACCGGATTGTCCTTTACCGGTTCATAAAATGCCTTGGTTCCTAATTCATCTGATAAAATTTCCGTTAAACTTGATTTACCAGACCCAATAATTCCTGAAAGTGTAATCAAAATGATAGATGCATCCTTTCTTCCGGGTTCATTGTCTCCCTTGATTTTCTTGTTTGCGATTCATAATTCCGTTAACAAGCACTCTTAATCATACGCCGATTCCCCCGAAAAATAAAGCTACATTTTGGGGATCATGATTTACCCAATCACTAGATATGGTAAGTAAGAAAGCGGATTTTTCGGAAATCCCGTTAGCAAATTTTAAAAATTTATTCGCAGTTTTTTTGCATTCATTGCTGATTCAATATGGTAAAATAACTCTAATAAAAAGTAAGTGAGGTAATTATTATGAGTATACAAGAAGAACGTCAACACATTCTTGATGTTTTTCACCGGCGGTATGCAACCAAAAAATTCGACCCGAATAAAAAAATCAGTGACGCTGATTGGCAAACGATTATTGAGGCCGGCCGGTTATCCCCAAGTTCCTTTGGCTATGAACCATGGAAGTTTCTTTTAATTGAAAATCCTGAAATCAAGGAAGACTTGAAAAAAATCTGCTGGGGCGCAGTTAATAGTCTGAACGGGGCAAACCACTTCGTAATCATCCTTGCTCGAAAGAACGTTACGATCACCAGCCCGCATGTTAAACACATGGTTGAAGATGTAATGGGCGTTGATTTCGACGTTCACTCACCCCGCAGTGAAAAATTCAAAAGTTTCCAGGAAAACGACTTTGACTTAAACAGCGACCGGGCATTATTTGACTGGGCAAGCAAACAAACTTACATTCCACTGACCAACATGATGACGGTCGCCGCTGAACTTGGAATTGACAGTTGTCCAATTGAAGGCTTCAACCGGGCAAAGGTCGATAAGTATTTAGCTGATAAAGGAATCATTGATCCAAATGAATTCGGCGTTTCCGTGATGCTTGGCCTGGGCTACCGTGATCAGGAACAGCCAAAGAAGACCCGGCAACCGTTAGATAAAGTGTTGGAAGTTATTAAATAGTTTTATTGATAAAAAAAGATTGGGTTTCGTTTTGAAATCCAATCTTTTTTCGTTAAAACGCTCCGCCGCCAGAGCCACCACCGAAGCCGCCGGAACTTCCGGAAGAATTTAAAGTTGATGATATTGTAGATGCTGCACTTAGGTCAAGAGATTCATAAAAAGTAACATTGAAATTATCACAAAAATCTAACGCCAATAATTCTTGTTCCATATATCCTTTTTCAAAATTCGTCCCTAACTTTTTAGCAACTTGCTTTGCACAGCCAAATGAAACAGCATATGGTAAAACATCTTCCCATATACTCATTGAATCTACATCTGCTGTATTTAAATTACTAATATCCTTAAGCATTTTCTTAAAACCTACAATTTTCTTATATTGTTCAATCCCGGTCGATGTTAATTCATGCTTAAAGAAATGGAAATAACAATAATATCCTAATAAAACTGGGATTGGCGTCAATACCAATTCCCATTCAGGCAAAGTATTGAAGCAAAAAATTCCGATTATAAAATCACATGCTAAGTAAAAAATCATTAGCCATAAGAAAATTTGTTCGATTATCGCCTTATTTTTATCAAAAATACCTAAATCCTTTACTTGTTTCATAATTACATGTTTCCATTTCCTAAATTCCCAGTTCAACATCTGATCTTCACCAGCTGTTTTTCGAATTTCTGAAACATTAACTTCGTTATTTTTACCAACTATAAGAATTATATTCTTTAAAAATAAATCCTCTTCTCGCGGATTATTAAACCAATTTTGATCTTCAACCTTTAACTTATAATCTTCATTTTCTGTTTTGGAAATTGATATTTTCTTATCTCTAACTAAAGAAAGAATATATCCTGTAAATGCCTCAACATTTGGCAAACTCCCCTTTCTTGAAATTGACTGAACTATCGGAACAGATAATTTCGGAATATCAAAATTATGTTCAATGTCTTTAGGATATCTGAAGTATTTCTTTCCCTTATACATTAACTGGACGACGATTATAAGAATAATAACAACCATCCACATAATAACAGATACAACAATTGACGCTGTATTAATTCCTAATTTTCTTTTTAAAGCAATCCATCTTTCTTGTGATAATACTTTCTTTACAATATTTTCATCAACTTTATTCGTATTATTCTTAGTTATAGATGTAGGAAAAAGGGTATCTACCTCTACAAAGTTACCCTTAGATACCTTAGGAATGTGAATCTTTATTGATTTTAAAGCTGGGTCGAATGTCAATTTGTAATTTTCTGAACTATGACACCAAGTATATTTTCTTAAATTTGATATCTTATCTGGAAAAGATATTTTTATATTTACATTATGTAAATCTTGCTGCCATTGCGTCCCAATTAATTGCCAATTCAATCGTGCTGCATCTTTATAATTCGTAACACCTGCATGAATTATATAACGATAGTTAAATGTTGCTTTTGAATCTTCTGGAGCGTAAACTTTAAATTTTAACTCTCCAAAATTCTTTGTTACTTTACACGTTCCATCTTCTTTTGAATTATTTATTGGGATCGAATTTGAATTATAATAACCATCTTTTATCCCTACACCAACAACTGATGCACCTTCTCCTGGCAATTCCTGAGTATAGTAAACACCATTATGATATGCATCAGTAAAGTCATACGTAATAGTCCGTTTAACGTATAAATCTCCATCTGACAAAACTTTAACGTCAACGTCCATCTGATCGATTTTATAATCATCATCGTCGTCGGCATGAATATGTCCAAAATTCAATCCGATTATTCCTAAAAAGGCCACGATCAAAATCGTGAACCATCGCCTACTCTTCTTTTTCAACTAACTTACTCCTTGCTTTCCAAGTTACTTTCGAACCTTTTTAACTATTAACACGATTACTAACAGCGGCGCATAGCCAATCAAAATAATTGGCAGCAGCACCGCAAAAATGGCGGGTAAGATTGCAATCCATAATGCTCGCTGCCACATTTTTTGGTTAGCCTTTATCAACGTTTCCTGATCATTTCCCGGGTGATGTTGAACGACCGTTTGCCATTCTGTTTGATGGCAATGCGGGCATTTGCACTGATATGCTAGCTGGTTATCAACTAACTGGTATTGGAACTTTTCAATCTCTTTTTTCGTTTTTGAAAATTCTTGACCGCAGTGCTTGCACTTCAGCCACACCTTGACAGCCTTTGATTGGGCGTTCATTACGACTCCTAAATACAGCATCCAGCCAAAAAGGTTAATAAACGCAATGATCCTTAAAACACTGGCGATTTGATTAATCAGCATTCTTCTTCACCTGCTCATCAATTTCAATTTTGACGTCATACTTATCATCTTCGTCTTCAACGATCCCGATCATCGTATCAAAAAGGATTAAGATCCAGCCAAATGCCAGGATAAACGCAATTAATTCAAAGGCGGTCAACGAAATGATATGCAGCGGTTTGAACATTAAATCAATAATTACCAGACCAACGCACATTCCATATGACAACGCCAAGAACCGTTTACCAACTTCCGGCAATAACCAGCGGATTCCAACAATTAAAATAATAATCAAGTAAACTAGATACCCCGCAACTTTGTCGTGTAAAACGTGGAAGTTTGCGTTGTTGGGGAATAATCCGACTGCACCAACATCAAGGGCAGTAACGGTCAAAATGATCCGTAAAGTGATCGTCCGCCATGTATTTTTCACAACCGCCCGCAACGAAACAAAAATATAATCAACCAGTGCAACCATCAATAATGATGAGAAGACCAGCGTTAAGTTAAATTGCCAGCTGTTATTAGCGTGTTTGGTTCCTAAAAAACTGAGGTTGTGCTGCCACCAATTCCGGCCATTTGACGCCATTGACATGACCGCGCCACTAGTAATTACTAAAATCATGATCGTTGTCAGCATGCCATAATTAACTGCCAACCCGATCCGAACCATGATGTAATTGATTGCCGTTACAAAGACAAAAAACAGCATCATTGCGACCACGTGGCCAAAGGTGATCCCGGTAAATAACCGGCTTAAGCCCCACGCAATTCCCATTAATGCCAAGGATAAAATCAACACAAATGAAATTACAATGACCGGGAACGTCCGCCAAAAGGTCTTTGCCGAATACGCGACCGTGATTTTCTTCCGGTTGGAAATGAAATACGCACTAAATAAAATCATTCCTGACAGTCCACCAAAAACGATCAGCCCACTGGCAATTGAATTCGTTCCAACCAACGGAACCTGGTGCAAATGCACCGCGTTAATGAAGATCCAAAAAGCAATGCTTGTTAAAATCGAAGCAATTAAGATCCAAATCACATTAAATTGCCGCTTGTTACTGTCATGATTTTTCTTTTTTAACCGAATTTCGCCATTTCGCGCCGTAATTTTAAAATCATCATCGTTATGCAAGTCATATTTCTTTACCAATTCATCAGGCACTGAAATCTTGATTTTCGCCATTTTAAGGTTTCCTTTCTGAAATGTATCTGTTTTTCATTATAACAGATTCATTTTGAGAATTCGGGACAAAAAATAGCAGTGCCAGAAATGACACTGCTATTCTCATTCTTAATTATTTAGTTTCTTTATCATCGTTCTTTGATGATTCTACCTTTGAATCCCTTGCTTTTGAATCATCGGCTTTTTCAGCTGACCGTTCGCTGATTACTAATTGACCATCCTGCATGTCAGCAGCCAAGTGTTTAACATCGGGGTTGTCTAAGTAGAAATCAGTTACCTTGTCACGAATCTGTTGTTCAATTACGCGCCGTAATGGACGTGCGCCCATCGCTTCATCGTAACCTTGTTCGATCAGGTAATCCTTTGCCTTGTCTGAAACCGTTAAGTCAATGTTCTTCTTGGCTAATGTTTGGTTAACTTCGTCAAGCATTAAGTTAACGATCTTCTTCAAGTCGTCCTTTGTCAAATGTGAGAATTCGATAACGGCGTTGAACCGGTTCAAAAATTCTGGACGGAAGTATGGAGCGATCCGTTTCATAATGTCTTCGTCCTTCTTTTCATCGCCGTTTGGTTCTTCGTTTCCGAATCCAGCATTTGAAGTTGCAATAATTACGGTATTCTTGAAGTTAACGGTGTTCCCTTGACCGTCTGTCAACCGACCATCGTCTAACACTTGAAGTAATAACGTAATTACTTGCGGATCAGCCTTTTCAATTTCATCAAGCAAGATGATTGAGTATGGGTTCCGCCGTACGCGTTCGGTTAAAGTGTTGTTATTATCATCATAGCCAACGTATCCGGCAGATGTTCCGATCAATTTCGATACCGCTGTCCGGTCTGAATATTCTGACATATCCAACCGAATGATGGCATCTTTTGAACCGAACATATCCAAGGCTAATTGTTTAGCCAATTCTGTCTTTCCGACCCCCGTTGGTCCAACGAACAAGAAACTTCCGATTGGACGGTTGCCTTCGTCAAAGCCGGCCCGGTTCCGCCGAATTGCCCGTGCAACTGCATCGACGGCTTCGTCTTGGCCAATGACCTTGCCTTTCAACCGCGTTCCGATTTCCTTTAAGCGTTCAATGTCGCTTGCCCCCATCTTTGAAACCGGAATTCCGGTCAACCGTTCAACTGCTTCGGCCACATCATTGACCGTTGCCGTTACCTTTTGTTCTTCAGCGTGATTATCGATTTGTTTTTGCAACTCTTTGATCTTGGTCTTGGCATTCAAAGCTGCTTCGTAATCTTCTTTTTCAGCAGCTTTTTCTTGCTTTTCTTTTTGAGCGGCAATTTCCTTTTCAATCTCCTTCACGTCAGTTACCGGATGTTGAGCTGCCAAGTGTGCAGCGGTCATATCGATCAAATCGATTGCCTTATCTGGCAAGCTGCGTTGCGGAATGTATTGAATTGAGTAATCCACGGCAGCCTTTAAAACCTTATCTGGTAATTCGACGTTGTGGTGTTTTTCATATAACGGCCGGATTCCTTGCAAAATCTTGAATGTATCTTCAGCAGATGGCGCGTTCACCGTTACTTCGTTGAATCGCCGTGCCAATGCTGCATTCTTCATGATCGTGTTATGGTATTCATCTTGAGTCGTTGCCCCAATGACCGTGATTTCACCACGTGACAATGCTGGTTTCAAGATGTCAGCCATTCCCTTTGAACCGCTGCCGTCACCCATTCCACCGGCACCTAAGATTTGGTGGATTTCGTCAAAGAATAAGATCACGTTGCCACGTTCCTTAACTTCCTTGATCAAGTTTTGAATGTTTTCTTCAAAACTGCCCCGGAATTGTGTTCCGGCTTCAAGGCCTGAAATATCAATACTGATAATTTCCTTGTTCTTGATTGCTGCGGGAACATCGCCATTAACGATTGCTTGAGCTAAGCCTTCAACAACGGCAGTCTTCCCAACACCCGCATCACCGACTAAAACAGGGTTATTCTTTGTCCGCCGTGATAAAATTTCAGCGGTTTCTTGAATTTCCTTATTTCTGCCGATTACCGGATCAAGTTTACCGTCACGTGCTTCTTGCGTTAAGTTCCGGCCTAATTTTTCAAGAATGCCATCTTTTTTACCTTTACCAGCCATTTTACCTTGTTGAGCATTGACGCCCTTTGGTAACTTGCCAGTCTTCCGGTATTCTGCAAATTCTTCAGGGGTAACTTCCCGGCCGTTAATTAAATAACGTTTATTTTCTGAGTTAAATCCGTTCATGCCACCCATTAATTCATTAAAAATATCATCCATATTATCAAATGGTCCCATGTTAGCCATAGTCTATCCCTCCAAAAATTCTTTCTTAACATATTCTGTCAGTGAGATTTTCCAACAAAAAAGTCCGACTGATACACAAACCTAAAGTGACTCAACCAAGACTTTCCGCGGTTACAAAACCTTACTATTCGTCATTTTCTTCGTCATTCAGTAAGTAGCCTTCTTCCAGCTCCTTGAGAACCTCCCACATCATCTTGTGCTGCGCCTGTGCCAACGCATCCAAGTCGCGAAGATTCATCGACGTTGCCTTCGACTGCTCCTTATTGAATGACTTGTGTAGAGTTGTGTAACCGTAGCCCGATATTTTAGCTACGCGGTAGATCGTCAAATCTTGGTGATCGAGGTAACTTTTAATATCGATTTTCATCTCTATCACATCCCTACGTTTATTAGTATATCACATATGTAATATATTACAAGTGTGGAACTCTACAAAAGTGAAATATTTTTGATTTTATTTTTTCTTCCTATATATAGACGATGGTCCAAATTTATTTTCAAGATTCAAAGCGTTTTTCTTTTTAAATTTTTTAACAAAGAGTTATAATTAAAAACGTGTTAAGGATGATGTTTACATCATTC
>NZ_JAULLI010000010.1:0-62820 GCF_030518115.1 Ligilactobacillus sp. 110_WCHN | reverse complement strand
ATTGTTTCATTTTTCATATTCCTTTCTATTTCTCATAAATAACCAATGCACACGATGTTGAATAAATATCTTCTGAATAACCGTCAGTTGCTTGACTATATTTAATATCAATTAACTTAATATCTGGATTGTTTTTCAAAAATTCATTAATTGCCTTTTCTAAGCTTCGTCCGTGCCATTCTTGATTGGTAGAATCATATCTAAGCGTATTTGAAAATTCTTTTACTTGAATCATACTTATCGTCCTTTCTGTAACTAGACAGTAAGTAAATAAAAAGACACTTAAAACATTTCTTTGTCTAGTCGTTTATCGTTGATTTAACAACACTTTCAACACTTTTCTAGACAGTAAGACAGTGATTTTTCTGTAATATATACAAATAACGCATTTATATACTTTTTGCGTTATTTATACTTTTTATATTGAATATATTGTCTTATTGTCTAGTAATCACCATAAAGTCTTGATATGACAACGATTATCTACTAGACAGTAAGTGAAATTTTACTGTCTTATACTGTCTTTACTGTCTAGTAAACCCACGAACTTGTTTACCATTTATATATTTTCTTGCCTTTTTCCAGCCATAATCATTTACCATAACATCACTGATTTTATTAGTTACTTTTTTATCTCTAGAATCATAAAAAGCTTTTCCCGTTGTCTTCTTATATAATTCTTCATTTGAAATAAAATTTTTATTAATTAAATCATTTTCAACAACATCAGACACTGCGTCATCAAAGAAATCAGTATATTTAAATTGCTCTCTTTGCTTATTAAGCAACTTATTTTCTTCCTTACCATGTGCTGAAATATCAACAGTCTTAGATTTATATAAATTTACTGCTTCACCCCAAAGTTGCTTAACATATTCATTTGTCAAGTCATCAAAAACATTCTTGCTATGGTTTCGATGGCAACGAACTGGCAAAAATCTACGATCTCCAGTTTTATCCTTCAAGTAATAAAGGTTATTAGTCGTCCGTGCCATAATAAAGCCCTTATCTTTCCAAATATCGTGGCGATTATATGGTGGTCTAAAAGAGAATTCTGTTAGTGAAATAAATTTCTTCAACTCTTCAAAACTACATTTATCTGTGGCAACCATCTCATCATCATTCACAATAAAATTTCTTGCCATTCTTGCAATATCATCTTTATCACTAAAATTAGTGAATTGGTCAGTATAATAACCAAGTGGTGCTATTCTTTGTAAAAAGACTGTCTTTCCAGTACCCTGACTTCCTACCAAATCCAAACAGAAATCAAATTTAGTCTTAGGATTATACACTTTAGCAACTCCACCAACAAAAAATAATCGTGTTATTAAATCTGTCGTTTCATTCTCTTCAACACCTAAAAAATCATGAAATACATGTTGCAATCGTGAATGCTTATCCCACTCATCATATGCTTCATTCATATAATCTAAAATCGGATTGTATGAATGATCTCTTGCCACTTTTTGTATTCCGTCATCTGTGGCGTCCCTAGTAAAAGTAATATTCATTACTCTTTCAGCATACATTCTAATTTCAGTAGAAGCAGAATCATCTAATATTCCTTTCTTTACCTGCATGCCATTTTTTTGAATTGATTTTGTTACTTCAATTAAACCAGTAAATTCATTTAGTCTAAACGCACCATCAAAACAAGATTGACTTTGAATAAATAGCGCAACATTAGTTGGTGATGAAGCTTTAATGTTTCCTCTTTCTGTTCTAATCCAACCAATTATGCTTCTTTTACTTTTTTCCTCTTGTTTCTTAGTAGCTTTAAGCAAAGTGGCTTGATCCATTAAATCAGTCCCTCCTTTCCTAAGCAACTTTTAAATGTTGCGTCAAGTTCCTTATCGCTCAATGGAATTTTGGTTGCACTATTGGCCATTTTTGCTAATTCGTAAGCGTCTGTTGGTTTAACTTGGCCATATCCAACCATGTAAGACACTAATTTATGCAAATTATCGTTTCGTGAGCCTTTATCACCTAAACCGTGTACAAACATCGGCGCATATCTGCTAAATGCTGTTACTGAATTTCTTCTATATTTAACATCAAAGTTAAAGCCATTCGATTTATCAGTTTCTTTTGCTTTTTCTCGAATAAAACTCATTAATTCTGAGCATGGTTTAGTAATTGCTTTATGGTTTAACCATTGATAAGCCTTACCATTAAATTTGCTTGGTGCGACTACTACATAATTATTTTTGTGTGCCTTAATATCCACACCATTTAAAAAGTTAATATGTTGTGAAATATTAAAGTCATCTGATTTAAGGAAAAAATACTGATAACCATTATGCAGTGTTTTCTGAACTAGCGTATTTTCAAACCATTCATCATGGTTTAAAGCCTTTATGCTCTCTACACCGTCTTTTCCGCCTTCGTGTCTATCAACATCAATTACAAAAAAATTTTTAGTTTGTAATGCGATATTTGCGTAAGGATGTGTATTCCAATATCCTCTAACTTTCTTTTCTGAATCTAAAGGTTCTGTTGAAAACTTAATCATTGGTCTTTTATTATTAGGATTAATTGGAATAACCGTCATACCTTTTTTAAAATACGCAACCGCATAATCTGTTAGAGGTTGCATTTTACCCCCCCTTATCAAATTTTGTTATTTCTGCTATAATTACCCTGTTAAAGTTTTATATGTGTTATTTGTTCTCCGTGGTACTGTCCACGGTTTTTTTTCCACCAATTTCTGATAAAGCGATATAGTTCAATGATTGCCACGCCTGTGATACCGTACCAGCCTAAAATGCTAACAATTACAACAATGGTAAGAATTCCAAAAGGAATAAGTAATTCATCGTCAGGCGTTGTATCGTACAACTCTGCTAAATCATTCAATAACTGCTGTTTCACGTTATTCACCTCCCTGTACAATAACAACTGCTCCACATTCTTGAGCAACATCTAACATTTTTTCTTCAATATCATCAGCCATATCAAGTAAAACCAATAAATCTTCTTTTGAAATATCAGTTTCAATATCATCAAAATCTAAAGCTGAACCAAAATCTTCAATTAAGTTTGCTGTACTTCTTAATACATCTGATAAACGTTTGTAATTCATCATTAGTCCTCCTTAATACTTTCAGCGATTTTTTGATTATTTGAATTAAGCTGTCCCACAATATAATCAAAACTTTCACTTAATCTGTTATATTCATAACCAATCATTTTTTCAGATGATGTTCTTAAGTGTTCAATACAATCATCTAGTAATGTAATTAATGCTTTGTTATATGCTGTTGCTTCTTCAATTTTGTATTTATCCATTCTTTAGTTCCTTTCTAACCTAAACACTACTCTTGACCCTGTGCGTGTTGTTTTAAATTGTGTGTGCGTTCATGAATTCATCAAGCGCTGTTGTTGAAATGCGCTTAACTTTTCCAATTTCTGTTACTTTCAAACCGTTAGCAATAAACTTATATAAAGTTGTGTAGCTTTTGATTTGTAAGTATTCCATCGCTTGCTTGTATGTAAGCCATTGATTTTGTTGTTGCATAACGTTTCATCTCCTTAAATACTTTTGTATTCTTAATCAACAATTAAAGAATATAATAATACATTTGTATTGTCAATACTTTTGTATTATTATCTTTGATTTTTTGTTATAATACTTTTGGAGGAATAAATATGAAAAGCAAATTAAAAGAACTTAGATTAAATAAAGGACTTACATTGAAGGAATTGTCTAATGCTTTGAAGGAAAAAGGCATTAATATTTCGCCCGACTCTTTAGCAAAATATGAGCGTGGTGATAGAAAACCTAAAATGGATAAATTAATTCAATTGGCAAACTTCTTTGATGTTTCAGTTCCTGAATTACAGGGATATGAAAATAAAAATGTTCCTATTGCAAAATTTGAAAAATTAATTAAAGAAAAGCCAAATGATGATTATACAAAATCGGTAGTTGCTGAGAGTATACGACAAGGACAAAATGCAATAAAAAAAGAAGAACATGAATGGTATGATAAATTAAATAATAAAATAGCTAATCTAGATATATTAGAATTGCAAATCGTAGTTAATTTTGCTAACTTCTTGAATAATGTAGATAACAATAATGACGATTTAATTAATAAAATTTATTTTGCAACTGCCATTATTAATAATCTAGCAACAAATAGTTATGATAAGGACAAAAAAACACAAGTCATTTCTGAACTAAAAAAACTCAGTGATGATTTAATTGATTCTATATCAAGTGACAAAAAATAAAATGCGACATCGTCGTCGTTTTTATACTATTATTACTTTCAAATTGGACGATGTCGTCCACTTTTCCAACCGTAAATAATGCCCTTGACCCTGTGCGAAAATTACGGAGGAAAAAATGGTACAATTTAAAAAATATAAAACTAAAAAAGGCGAAACTCGCTATCAGTTTCAAACATATTTAGGAAAGGATCCATTAACTGGTAAAGATAAAGTTACTCGTAGACGTGGATTTAAAACCAAAAGTGAAGCACAAATCACTTATTCAAGATTGAAAGTTGAATTTAATAATAAAGGTAAAATTGAAAAAATAACCAATGTTACCTTTAAACAGCTTTATGAAGAATGGCTACCTGTTTATCGTTCAACTGTGAGAGAATCAACATTCTCAACCACTCAGTATATTTTTAACAAACGGATTTTACCTGAATTTGAAGATCAATTTATCCAAAAGATTACACCGCAATACTGCCAAAAAATATTACTAAAATGGTATGAAAGTGGATTTAAAACATATAGACGATGGTTCTTTTATTTAAAAAAGATTTTTGATTTTGCAAAGAAACAAGAATATATAAAGAAAAATCCGTGTGCAGAATTAACCTTACCACGCAGTTCGGATTCCTTTAATAAACCAAGTAATTACTGGACTAAAGAGGAATTAATTAAATTCTTTGATTGTATTGATAAGGTTAAACAGCCTGAAATGTATACTTATTTTCGCTTATTAGCTTTTACTGGTATTCGTAAAGGTGAAAGTTTAGCTCTTGTATGGTCCGATGTTGATTTTAAAAATTCAACCTTAAACATCAGCAAAACCCTAACTCAAGGTATGCGCGGTAAAAAAATTGTACAGCCACCTAAAACAAGAGCTGGGGAAAGAATTATTCCTTTAGATAAAAAAACACTTGCCACTCTTTCAAAATGGAAAGAACAGCAAGCAAAATGGTATAATTTCCTGAATGTTGGTTTAAAGTCAAACGATAAACAACTTATTTTTGCAAATAAGGTTAATTCTTTTCTTTCATTATACTCTCCCGGAGAGTGGTTGAACGATATTATTCAAGAAAATAATCTGAAAAAAATAACCGTTCACGGATTGAGACACACACATGCTAGTTTGTTATACGCAAGCGGCGTAAACGTTAAAGAGGCACAAAAACGACTTGGTCATTCTGACCTTGCTACCACTATGCAGATTTATACACATATTAGTGAACAGCAAGAAAGAAAAGTAGTCGATCAATTAACAAATTATATTGATTATTAAACCTAGCCAATTACCTAGCCACTTTAATAATTTAATGGTTAAATCGCATAAGAATACTGGAATATAAGCAATTAATAAAAATCACATAATATCCCAGTATACCCAACTTACAGTGATATATACACGGTTTAAAGGCTATAAACGTTGAGTTTATGGCTTTTTTATTTTTATCATTTTGATACTAAAAGGCATCAAAGAGGCCCTAAAAATACGTTTGCTCGTTCTTATAATTTCAAGGATTAAATAATATAATTAATTTACATATTTAACAGTTTTAAGATTTCTAGCTATGATTTAGCGACACGTTTTTTATTTTACTCAAATATCCCCGCCTTACATTTACAAACAAGGAAAGCGCGCAATGGAACTTCCGCTCGCACAGAATACATTTTTGAATACCAAAATTTTTCAGAACCTGTCATAACTTCATAGAGTCTAAACAAGCCTTGATATATCAACGAATAACCTCATTTTAATGATCTGTTATATATACCAATTCCTATCAAATAGTATTAAAAGGGTGCACAAAAACATAGCAATCGCGAATAAAATTGCATTATACAAATTTATATCATTAATGTTATTTGTTAGCTTTTTTGAATGCATCCAACGCCATATTTTAACGTTACAGACAGTTTTTATATTGCTGTATGAATAAACATTAAAAAAATTCTCGATAATTTGTAACTGTTATATTAAAATACAAACCATTGAGATGATACAATTTTATTATTTAAAATTCATCACAAAATCACTATTTATTAACGTGAGAAGGGGTTGTTAATGAAATTATTTAGTTTAATTTTAGGCGTTGCATTTATTTTTTTGATTGTATCTTTCTGGTATGTTCATTTTCAAATTGAAAACTTTCAACTTGAAAATGACATAGATAGGGAAAATCTATTTGAAAATCAAACTGAGAAAAACATAAAAAAAGAAACAGAGTTATCAAATATTAATAATACAATTAAATTGATCAGATATTTGATTTCTGATGTTATATTATTTGAGTTCATCTTATCTGTAGTGATTTTATTTATTCTTGTATTTTTCATTTATTTAAACCAAAGCCAACCTATTCTAAATAAGTTAGTTAATACTTTTTATATAACAATCGCTATATATGTGTTTAAAAATCCTATATCACATTTATTATTATTCATCAAAAGAAATTATACATTATATATTTCAAGTGGCCTATGGGATGATTCTAGAGATGAACTAAGAAAGTTGTTTACATTACAAAAATTAGCTGTGCAAAAAAGAGAACTTTTATTAAAAGATAAAAACAAATAATGCATATTAATGCACTTAACAATCTTAGTAAAAAACACGCTTAGAATTTTCTAGGCGTGTTTTATTTATACTCGGTTGCCTTTTTAATTATCATTCGTAATACTTGTCCCCTAGCAAAATATTTTTATTTCTACATGCTAGACTTAAAACGATAGTTCTGTGTGCGCTTCCTTTAATTTGATTTCAGAGGAAAAAAAATAACATTGGTTAAGATTTGTTTTAATCAAACTAATCAGTATGCTGATGATTTGAAGAATGATTTGAATGAATGACTAGGAGTTCTTCATGCACCAGCTTTTTTACAATAAAATAACCGTGATAAACACGGCTTTTATTTCTCAAACTAACATATAACATTGAGCATGTCCGACTTTTCAAAGACTTTTAAATACTTGATTATGCGTGCCAATATTAATTAATATTATTTCACTATCGCTTTTAGAATAAACTAACAAACAATTTCCGTTTTGGCCATTCAAATGAAGTTCAAGGCAACTAATATTTCTTGATGATACACCTAATCTCTTAGCCAGCATTTTTTTGGTGTCACTAGTGATATGAATTTGATGATTATTAAAATATCGTGGAATAGTATTATCCTCAAAAAAACAATATTTCAATACATATTCCCATCTTGTAGCTTTAATACCATTTAAATTAATTTCATCTTCAAAAATAAAATTCCACTTTTTATCCCTTTTTATCCTTTTGAAATTTTTCTTAAAAATTCTCGTATAGGTTACTTTCACTATTTATTAAGCTCCTTTTCCAGACTATCAAAATCTGTAAAAGTCTTAGTATCTTTATGTTTAATTGCATCGATGTAAGATTGCGCAGTTTCATCATTAAAATCCACATTTGCTTCGTAAGATTCCTGATTAAATGGTAATTTGCCTTGTCTAACAAGTTGTTTTAATGCCATTTTAACGAATTGTGAAGTACTCATCCCAATGTCAGATAACATTTTAGCACTTTCTTCTTTTAACTGATCATCTACACGTACACTTATCGTTTTTAACATTCTATATCCCTCCTTTTTAAATTATATATAATTAGTAATACATATGCAATAATTTGTATTACATACAGTTTATTATTAATTTTCTTCAAAGATTATCTATTGACAACTTATAAATCAATAATTAAGATATGAATATAATCTAATTGCGGTGTGATCTTGCGGGACACACCTTTTTTATTATCCTTTATTAATAAAGATGAAAAAAGAAGCGACCAAACATCGCTTCTCAATTCAGTATTATGTTACTTCTCATCCATTAATCCAACTTCGCTTCTGACCGCTTATACAAAATCCAGCCGACAACCCCAAAGAAAATTGGGCCGAATGCTGTCCAGAAAGCGGTCATATAATCGTGACTTAAAATCGGCTCAACACAAGTGAAGACAATTCCAGCAGCAACAACAAGCCACACAATGCTTGTAACTGTCCAAACTACCTTTTTATTCTTGTAGAAGACAAACGGCCGGTCAAGATTTTGCTTTTGTTTAAAGAACGGGAAGGCAGCAATCAAAAACAGATAAGGAGCTGAAGATGAAACGTTCATCATGTCCGTTAAAATCGTATAGAACTGAGTTGCCGCTTTCCCACCGAATGCTACAAATAGCATGATCAAGCTGACCACAAGGGCTTGTAACCACATTGCGTTGGCGGGCATTCCCTTATCGTTCAGTTTCGTGATTTTCTTTGGCAACAGGCGTGAATCGCTTCCCAATACAAATGACTTAACTGGTGAGTAAATCATCACAAAGACGGCCCCTAATCCCGTAAGAACGTCTGACAATGCAGTGATGTGGGAGAAAAGTTTTCCAATTCCAAGTGCTGCTGTTCCAGATAATCCAAAGGCCTTTCCAACTTCGATCCCCAGATTATTGATCAAAACATATTCGCAGTTGGCCAAGTCAACTGAGCTCTTTCCTAAAACCGAATGCCAGTTGGTTGAAATCCCACACATTGTAATCAAAATCAGGTAGAACAACGTCATCAAGATCATTACCGTGATCAAAGCCTTTGGATACGTCCTTTCTGGCTTATCAACCGAATCAATCACCCCGGACGTTGTTTCCAGGCCGCCATAGGCAAAAATTGCATATACTAAGAACGAAATAATAGCAATTGGCGACTGAAAATTACTGTTCGGCGACGTTGTAAAACTTTTAATTCCCGTAATTCCTTGAGCTAAAACTCCATGATGAGCAATCAAAACCACGATACTGAACAAACTGAATAACAGCGTAATTCCAAAAGCAAAGATTCCACCGAATGTAGCGACCTTCGCAATTTTATCAATTCCCCGGCTGGCTAAGAATGTAACTAACAAAATAAAAAGGACACCCAAAATTCCGACAACCTGGTTCGAGTTAAACGGACCAAAGCCCCATGTTTGAGTTTTGTCTGAGCCAAACAATGCCGTTGAAACTGCCACGATGAAGAACTGCGTTGATGATACCAACCAAACAACCCAAGCAGCAAGCCAAATAAAAGTTCCAATAAAAGCAAACTTTTCATTGGTTGAACCCTTTAACCATGAATAGATTCCCCCCTTGGCTTCCTTAAACGTTGCTCCGTATTCAGCAAACATTAGCGCTGACGGCAAGAAAAACGCCACGGCGGCAACAATGTACCAAATAATACTTGAATATCCCATTTGATAAAAGGCAGTCATCGAATTACTAAACCCAAAAATTGCTGAAAAAATCATCAAAACCAAACTGCCATATGTAATCTTTCTCGACTGAGAATCCATAAAACCATCCCTCTTATGATTAATTTTTAATTAGTTAATAATTAAAATATCTTAATTTTAATGATAATATTTTAATCTGTCAAGGATGGATTTTAAATTAATTGCCAAATCATCAGCATTTTATCGAAACATTAAGTTCGATTGGGTCATTTAATTTATGAGAATTTTATAATAAAAAGTCCTGAATTGGCGTTTAAGAGCCAGTTCAGGACTTTCGTCTATTCACTTAATTATTCAAATTTTGCTGATTCTGCTAATTGGTCCATGATTTCATAGAAACGATTTTCATGAGCTTTCGTTACCAACGTAATTTCGCGGCCATCGTCGGTTGGATAAGTCCGCCCGTCAGCTGGTCCGCCAACCATTACATCGCTTTTGACCTTCTTCGTTTCAATTGTTTCAGGATACAGACTCGAAATCGTGGTTAAAACGTCCCAGAGATAGTAAACTGAATTGGCTTCATAGTTGAGCACTAACGCATATCCTTGTCCAATCAAATCCATTGCTGGATATTTCCGCAAACTTGCCCAGTGATCACGTAATTGAACGTTCAATGGTAATTCTTCAGTGCTTTCCAAGCCAACCATTTGAATATCCAACGATGAATCCCAAACCGTTTTAACCGCTTCTGGATCCCAAAAGGCATTCCATTCAGCCGTGCCATCGTAACTAGGCTCAAGAACATTGCCGTGACCATCAAGACAGCCGCCCATCCAGTACAACTTTTCGATCTTATCCTGGATTCGCGGTTCGATTTCCAGTGCGCGGGCCAAGTCAGATAACGGGCCGGTCATGATCAGCGTTGTCTTTTCGTCCTGCGCCATAATTTTGTCGATCATATCCAAATGAGCTGGCTTTGCAGCTTGCGGTGTTTTGATCGTTCCCTTTTCATTTAAAATCGGAAAAGAATTAAATGCGTATGAACTTAACCGCCATTCTTTCGGGAATGGGTGCTTTGGCCGCGAATTTGAAAGGGCCACTTCAACATTTTGATGATGCGTGTTGAACCGATCAATCATCTTCCGTGATGCTTCAGCAGCCGGTTCGACGAAGCAATCGGCATCCGTTACTCCAACCCCAATCAGCCGAATGTCAGGAACTTGCAACAAAAGTAAAAGCGAGGTTAAATCGTCAACGTTGCCATCATGATTAAAATAAACATTCTTCATAACATTTCTCCTCAAAAAATATTAGTGATTAAACACGTATTATTTTAGCATATATTGGCTTTAAAATTAATATATTTTTAAACTATAAAATTCATAATCAGTTATATCGTTCTTAATTAACTATTAGATTTACATATTAGGATAATTCCACTATAATGAAGCCAATCATTATTTTTCCCGGAGGTCTTTAACTTTGGCAGATAAACCACGTTGTCAGTGGGCAACCCAAAATCAGCTTGCACAGGAATATCATGATCATGAATGGGGAGTCCCATGTCATGATGATCAAAAATTATTTGAACTTCTAACCCTTGAGATCTTTCAGGCTGGGTTAAGCTGGAATACAATTTTGAAAAAGCGCCCCGCTTTTAAAGCCGCATTCGATGATTTTGATGTCGCCAAAATCAGTCAGTATTCTGATGACAAAGTTGAAACGCTCTTGCAAAACGCTGCAATTATCCGCAACCGCAAGAAAATCGAGGCGACGATCAACAATGCCAAAATTGTTCTCAAACTTTCTAAGTCACTAAATGAATATCTATGGCAATTTACTGATTTTAAAACGATTAAGCATCATTGCCAAAGCTATCGTGAAATCCCCGCCAAAACGGAACTCTCAATCAAAATCAGCAAGCAAATGAAAAAGGACGGCTTCCAGTTCACCGGTCCAGTGACGATTCAATCGTTAATTCAGGCGATTGGCATGGTCGATGATCACGAAGTTGACTGTTTTCGATATTAAAAAAGACTCATGTTAGCGTTATGCTAGCGTGAGTCTTCATTTTTCTATTCAGCTTTTATTTCTTTGCTAACCATTCAGCAGCGGCCTTCAATGCATCTTGCATTCCAGCTGGCTTCTTTCCACCGGCTTGGGCAAGGTTTGGCCGGCCACCACCGCCACCACCAACTAATGGGGCGATTTCTTTGATCAAGTCGCCGGCCTTTAAACCGTCTTTCATTGCAGCATCGCTCATGGCAACGATCAAGTTGACTTTGCCATCTTCAGTTGCCGTTCCAAGAACAAGAACATCTGAAAGATCCTTAGCTTTCCATTGGTCAGCCAATTGCCTTAATTGATTCATGCCTGAAACGTTGACTTGCGAAGCAATCAAGGTCTTGCCATTGATCGTTTGCACGTTCTTGAAGACGTCGGCAGCTTGTTGGCTGGCAAACTTATCTTCTAAGGCTTGCTTTTGTTGTTCAAGTTCCTTGATTTGAGCAAGCGTTTGATCGATCTTACTTGGAACATCCTTAACTTGAGCAACCTTTAACTTAGCGGCTGATTCGTTTAAGATGTTATTCCGTTGTTGCAAGAATTCGTATGCTTCCTTTGAAGTTACGGCTTCGATCCGGCGAACGCCAGCACCGACACCTGATTCAGAAACGATCTTGAACAACCCAAGTTCACTGGTATTATCGGCATGGTTTCCACCGCAGAACTCCATTGAGTAATCGCCGATCTTAACGACCCGGACAACGTCGCCGTACTTTTCACTGAACAAGGCAATTGCGCCCATCTTCTTAGCTGATTCAATATCAGTTTCAACGGTTTCGACTGGTAAAGCATCCCAAATCTTTTCGTTTACGATCCGTTCAACCTTATCAAGGTCTTCAGCGGTAACTGAGCCTAAGTTCGTGAAGTCAAACCGCAAGTATGTTGGTTCAACCAATGAACCAGCTTGATGCGTGTGTTCGCCTAAAACATCCCGTAATGCTTGGTCAAGCAAGTGAGTTGCGGTATGGTTCTTCCGCACTTTATCATGGAACTTCTTGTTAACAACCAATTCATATTCGTGTTCCTTGGTCATCTTCTTCAAAACCTTAACGGTGTGCATGTTTTGACCGTTGGGCGCATGTTGAACATCTTCAACTTCCGCAACAACTTCGCCGTTTTCGTCCTTGATAACCCCTTGGTCAGCAACTTGACCTCCCATTTCAGCATAGAATGGAGTAACTGAGAAGATCATCTTGGCTTCGCCGTCTGCAACCTCATCAACTAATTGGTTATCAACAATAATGTCCTTTAATACCCCTTGAGCATCAAGTTTTTCGTAACCAACGTATTCACTTGGAGTCTTAATGTCGGTCAACAAGCCGTTTTGAACACCCATTGATTTTTCGTTGCTCCGGGCATTCCGGGCACGTTCCTTTTGAGCATCCATTTCGCTTTGGAATTCGTCTTCGTTAACACCTAATCCGGCATCATTCGCATATTCAACCGTTAATTCCAATGGGAAACCGTAAGTATCGTACAACTTGAAAGCGGTCTTACCGTCGATCTTATCTTGCTTGTTTTCCTTGGCATCAGCGATCACTTGGTCAAGCAATTGCATTCCGTCCTTCAAAGTGTTGTTGAACCGTTCTTCTTCCATCTTGATAACTTTTTGAATAAATTCAGCTTGTTCCAAGACTTCCGGATAAGCAGACTTCATGATGTCCCCAACAACTGGCACTAACTTGTACAAGAATGCGCCGTCAATGCCTAACTTTTGCCCGTGGAGTTCAGCGCGCCGAATCAACCGGCGGATAACATAGCCGCGGCCTTCGTTTGATGGCAATGCACCATCCCCAATGGCAAATGTAATTGCCCGCGCGTGGTCCGCAATGACCTTGAATGAAACGTCGTTGTCGGCGTTATCGCCGTATTGCTTGCCAGCTGACATTTGCGCCGTTGCATCAATGATCGGCATAAACAAGTCAGTTTCAAAGTTGGTCTTCGCATGTTGGAAAACGGAAACAACCCGTTCAAGGCCCATCCCCGTATCAATGTTTTTATGCGGAAGCGGTTCGTATGTGCCATCTGGCTTGTGGTTGTATTCTGAGAAGACAATGTTCCAGATTTCAAGGTAGCGTTCGTTTTCACCACCCGGATAATTTTCAGGATCATCTTCAGCAACGTTGTTGAATTCTTGGCCGCGATCGTAGAAAATTTCTGAGTCCGGACCACATGGACCTTCCCCAATATCCCAGAAGTTGTCTTCGACTTGGTAAATGTGATCTTCAGCAACGCCGGCCTTCATCCACACTTTCTTTGATTC
Source organism: Ligilactobacillus sp. 110_WCHN (assembly GCF_030518115.1). Classification (NCBI taxonomy): domain Bacteria; kingdom Bacillati; phylum Bacillota; class Bacilli; order Lactobacillales; family Lactobacillaceae; genus Ligilactobacillus; species Ligilactobacillus sp. 110_WCHN. Next base: position 49,046 of record NZ_JAULLI010000010.1, on the reverse strand, counting down.
CTTATCTTTTGGATAAACCGTAATGTAAAGTTTTTCAGGATCCATTCCGAACCATTCTGGACTGGTCAACAATTCCCATGCCCACGGAATAACTTCATTTCGGAAATAGTCCCCAACTGAGAAGTTTCCGAGCATTTCAAATAATGTATGGTGGCGCGCAGTGTGACCCACGTTTTCAATATCGTTTGTTCGAATTGACTTTTGCGAACTTGTCATCCGCCGGTTTTTCGGGACAACCGTTCCGTCAAAATACTTCTTCATCGTTGCAACCCCAGAGTTGATCCATAACAATGTCGGGTCATCTTGGGGGATCAATGGCGCACTCTTTAAAACATCGTGGCCCTTTGATTTAAAGAAATCCAAATACATTTGCCGCACTTCGGCACTTGATAATTCTTTCATATTTTTCCCTTTCCAATATACAAAAAGTACCATTGCCTGCAGGGACGCACATGCGCGGTACCACCCTGCTTGCAACGATACTTTATCGTAACCTCTTTAAGTTTATTAATTTCAATGTCATCATAGGGAGCATCATTTTACAATTCTTAGGCTTTCGCACCACCCAAACCCTCGCTGAAAAGAATCCGTAAAACAACATATCCTAATCTTCCAAAAGTATATTTAAAAATTAAGCGTTTGTCAATCCGTTACCGTGACTTGCGTGCTTTACGCCGCGCTTGCCGTTGGGCGATCCGCCGTTTTTGTTGTTGATCACGCTTGATTGCGCGCTGAATTTTCTTCTTATACCCTGGTTTGTGTTTTTTCTTTTGTTTATTGACCATTCCTTGCAGTTGCGGATCCATCTTTTCATGGATCTTCTTCCGCTTCTTCCGCCGGTTCCGATCATATGAATCAACGATTTCGCCATTCCGAATGGCTTTCGGTTCAAACTTGATACCCATCTTTTCAAGTTCTTCGATCTTGCTTTCATCATTCGGTTCATAAAGCGTAATGGCCGTTCCGCTCATCCCATTCCGGCCTGTCCGGCCAACCCGGTGAACAAAGAATTCAAGATCGGTTGGCAAATCATCATTGATAACATGGGAAACGCCTTGAATATCAATTCCCCGCGCTGCCAAATCGGTTGCTACCACGTACTGATATTCAAGGTTCTGAACGGCCTTCATGATCCGCTTCCGTTCCCGCGGTTGCAACCCGCCATGGATCTTCGCAACCTTTAATCCTTGTGACCGTAAGTAATCTGTCAGTTCATCGGCGCGTTCCTTCGTGTTGGTGAAGACCAATGCTAAGTATGGTTCCCCCATTGTCAGCAACTTGTAAATGATTTGATTCCGGTCACGGCCCTTCGTTGAAATCAACCAGTTATCGATCGTATCGCTGATGATTGTTTGGTTCTTAACAACTTCAACGACTGGATTTTCCATGTATTTGTGAAGGAATGGTTGCAACTTTTCAGGAATCGTAGCTGAAAAGACCATCATCTGCAAATCTTGCGGCAGTGATGATGCGATTGCATCCGTGTCATCCAAGAATCCCATATCCAACGTCATATCCGCTTCATCAACAACAAATTGCTGAACTTCGTGAACATCAAGTGCTTGAGCCCGGATCAAATCCAAAATCCGACCGGGAGTCCCAATCACGATTTGCGGCTGATTATGGCTCAACTTTTCAATTTGCCGTTGTTTATCCGTTCCGCCAACGTAATTGTGAACGATAATCGGTTCTGGCGCGAACTTTGCAATTTGCTTTACCGCTTCATAAATCTGATATGCCAGTTCCCGACTCGGCGTTGTGATGACCGCTTGGGCGGGACCATTCGGATCAACTTTTTGGAAAATTGGCAAAAGGAACGTGTGCGTCTTCCCGCTTCCGGTTTGGGATTGACCAACGACACTTTTGCCTTTCAGGATCGTTGGAATCAAGCGTTCCTGAACCGGTGTTGGTTTCCGGAAACCCATCGCCTTCAATGCCTTGTTAATAAAGGGTTTAAAATCAAAATCCTTAAATTCTTTAGTCATTCTTTTCTCCTGTGTATGTTGCGGCAATTTGATCTAACTTCGCAACGTATTCTTTCAATTGATCATCGGTCAAGGTGTCCATCATGGCTCCACTTGCTAATGGGTGGCCGCCACCGCCGTATTCCTTAGCAAGTTCGTTAATTACCGGACCCTTTGAACGAATATTCAAGCGATACTTGCCGTCTTCGCCTTCAACAAAGAGTGTCCAGCAAACGACCTTATCGATTTTACCGATCACAGAAACGATTGGGGCTGTTCCTTGAGCTCCAAGATCGAAACTCTTAACCAAATCATGCTTCAACACAATGTATGCTGCATTATGTTCGGTCATGACCATGTTGTCCCAAACATATGCTGACAGTTTGGCAACTCCTTGACTGATATCATCCATTTTACGGTTCATTTCAGAAGCGTTGATATCAAATTCAAATAATTGGGCCGTTACGCGCAATGTGTGGGCTGTGGTGTTGTCATACATAAAGCGACCAGTATCGCCTGCGATCCCGGCATATAACATCCGCGCAGCCTTTTGATTCAACACTAATTGGCCTTCTGACTTGTTAACTAAATCAACGACCATTTCAGAACAACTTGATGCCCCGGTGTTGATCAAGCTGATATCACCATAGTGGTCATCATCCGGGTGGTGATCAATTTTAATCAGATAATCGCCTTGATCATAGCGTTGATCGTCAACCCGTGGCCGGTTAGCAGTGTCGATTGCGATCACTAAAGCGCCCTTGAACATGTCGTCAGTCAATTCATCTTCGGTTGTGATCCACGTTAAACTGCCGTCATTTTCACCTGCTTGGTAAACGGTCTTTTCTGGAAAACTATTCCGAATTACTTCTGCCAAACCACCTTGAGAACCGAATGCGTCCGGATCCGGATCGGTGTGACGATGAATGATAATTTTGTCATATTCTTTAATTTTTTCAATAATTTGTTGTTCGATTGTCATTTTCTGACCTCTTTCAATTAATCTCCAATTATCAAGTATACAAATAAGTCCCGGCTTTTTCAAAGGTCCAGCCGGATGTTTTCAAACTCTAGTGGATCAAGGTTGGTGATTGTTAATCCCAATAACCGGACATCAATTGGGTTATCTTGAATCTCATCAAAGAGCTGCCGGCCGTAATACGCAAAGTTTTCCACCTGATTATCAAGATAATCATCAAATGTCAGCCGTTTCGTGACCGTTTCAAAATGACTGTCCCGGACCTTGATCACGATCGTTTTGCCGTGTTTTTGCTGGCGTTTTAACTCAGCGACTAACCGTTCAGCCGTCAGCTTCAACTGTTCATCGACCTGTTCGATTGAATTTAACGGCTGGTCAAACGTTCGCTGACTACCAACTGATTTTCGTTCCCGTTGCCATTCAACCGGCCGGTCATCGATTCCGCGAACCCGCTGATACAAAATGTGACCCATCTTACCGAATTTTGAAATTAAATCGATCTCTTTCCAGTGATAGAGATCTTCACCAATGTTGATTCCTAATTCCCGCATTTTGGGTGCCGTTTTCTTTCCAATGCCGCGAAACTTCTCAATCGGTAACGGAAAAAGGAAATCAAGCGCATCTTCCGGGTTGATGATCGTCATTCCAACCGGCTTGTGGTAATCCGACGCAAGCTTTGCTAAAAACTTGTTATACGAAACACCCGTCGAACACGTCAAATGCAACTGATCATAAATTTCCTGCTGAATTCGATGGGCAAGGGCCACTGCTGATTCAATTCCTGGCTTATTTTCAGTCACATCCAAGTAGGCTTCATCAAAAGCCACCGGCTCGATCTTATCAGTATATTCGTGAAAAATCGCATGGATTTGATGCGAAACGCGCTTGTACTTTGGAAAATTCGGCTTCTTAAAGTAAGCTTGCGGACACCGCTTCAACGCTTCTTGAGCGCTCATTGCCGAATGGATTCCATAAGAACGAGCAATGTAATTCGCCGTTGCGACAACGCCCCGGCCACCGGTGTGCTGTGGATTACGTGAAATCACAAGCGGTTTGGTCCGGAGTTCAGGGTGGTCCCGCATCTCAACCGACGCATAAAACGCATCCATATCAACATGCACGATTTTCCGCTGCTTTGCCACGCTCTTCCACCTCACCTTCAAAGTTTCGCTAATATTTTAAACGAATGTATGTTCGAAATCAAGAAATGAATAAAAATAGGATGTGACCATCGTCACATCCTATTTTTACCTTAACGGATTAAATTCCCAATAATTTCCATCGCGAATCAGCAATTCATCCGCTTCGCGCGGCCCCATTGAACCGCAATCATAATTTGGAAAGATTGCTGGATCCGCATCAGATTCATTCCATGCTTTTCGAATGGCATCCACAAACCGCCATGAATAGCGGACTTCATCCCAATGAACAAAGTTGGTTGAATCGCCTTTAATTACATCAAGTAATAGCTTTTCATATGCTTCCGGGGTCTTTGCCCGTAAAGCAGAGTTATGCTTAAACTTCATCGTAACGTTGCTTACCGGATAATTTTCTTCGCTGACTTCCTTTTCATTCAACCGTAAACTTGTTTCCGGAGTCGGCTCAACGTTGATCGTCAAGACGTTCGGATCAAGCTTTTCGTTTGAGAAAATATTATTCGGCATGTCTTTAAAGACGACATCGATCCGGGTTCCCTTAACAGCCATCCGCTTTCCAGTCCGAATATAGATTGGAACCCCCGCAAAGTTCATGTTATTTACAAAAATCCGCCCGGCAACAAAGGTTTCGGTCATTGAATCAGCCGGTACTTGACTTTCTTCCCGGTAAGCCGGCATCCCAGCAGTTGCACCGTACTGCCCCCGGACAAAGTTTTGCCGCACTTCATCTGGTTCATAAACCTTCAATGCTTTCAATGCACTGATTTTTTCGCGTTCAATATCAGTATCTTTATACGAAACTGGCGCGTTCATCGTTAGTAAAGAAACAAGTTGTAAAATATGATTTTGGACCATATCCCGCAACGCTCCAGCGTGTTCATAATAGCCAGCCCGTTCCTCAACGCCTAAAATTTCGCCAAGCGTAATCTGAATATTCGAAATGTAACGGTTGTTCCACAACGCGTTAAAAATCGGATTAGCGAACCGGATCGCATAAATACTTTGGGCCATTTCCTTTCCCAGATAATGGTCGATTCGGAAAATATCCTTTTCTTCAAAATAACGGGCAATATCGTCGTTTAAGGCTTCCGCACTCTTTAAATCATGGCCAAATGGTTTTTCGATGACCAGTCGATTATAGCCGTTTTCAGTCACAAGATTTTGTGACCGTAAATGCTTGGCAATCGTTCCGAAGAACGTTGGTGACATCGCAAGGTAAAAAATGCGGTTGCCGCCGATTTGATAACGTTCATCTAACTTAGCTGCCAAGTTCTTTAAAGTTATATAGTGCTCAGTATCATTAACGTTATGTGATTGATAATAAAAATGGCTGGCAAACTGATTGATTTCAAGGGCGTTGTTTTCCATATCAGCAACGCTGTTCCGAACGACTTCCTGGAGCCGTTCATTTGTCCACGGCCGCCGGGCAGTTCCGATAACAGCGAATTTATTCTTTAAAAATCCTTTTTGGTAAAGGTGAAACAAAGCCGGATACAGTTTGCGTTGGGCTAAATCGCCAGTTGCGCCGAATATAATAAAGAGTGCTTTTCGTTCTTTCAAGACATTCCCCGTCACTTTCATCAAAATTTTACACTTTCATTGTACTATAACTCAGAATTGCGACAAGGGATTTTTAGATCAAATGAACCCCTTTATCAGCGTAAATTACGTCTCCCACAACACCGGTTGCTAAATCGCTCATCAAAAAGGCACACACGCCGCCAATTTCTTCTAAAGTTACTGAATGCTGATCAACCGTCCGCCGTTCCGATTCGGCTAACAAAGCCGAATGGTCGGCGACCCCGGTAACTGCCAACGTCTTCATTGCGCCAGCCGAAATAGCATTCACCCGGATATTATCCTTTCCCATGTCACGGGATAAGTACCGGACAGCCGATTCAAGGGCCGCCTTCGCAATTCCCATTGCATTGTAATTTGGAATTGCCCGCACCGAACCCATATAGGTCAAGGTTACGATGCTGCCCGGATGATTCAGGATTTTTTGACCATAACGGGCAACCGCAATTAATGAATATGCGGAAATATCCTGCGCCAAATTATATCCTTCACGGGTCGTCTTCATCACGTCGCCTTGAAGTTCGTTTCGATCAGCGTATGCAATTGCATGCACGATGCCGTCGATTTTGCCGAACTGCTTTTGAACTTCGGTAAATGCCTTTTCGATGTTTTCATCAGCCGCCACGTCGCATTCAATTAAGCGGTCATCATCGTTGACCAGTTTGGCCAAGCTTTTCTTCATTCGTTCGTTTTGGTATGTAAAAATAAGCGTTGCTCCCTGTTGCGCCATCACCTGAGCACATCCCCAGGCAATTGAACGCTTGTTTGCAACGCCCATTACTAAAATCTTTTTGCCTTCAAGCAAGCCGTTCATTCCTTAATCATCCCCTATTAAAATTTTCTGAAGCGTGCATGCCGCTGAGCAAGTAATTCTTCAACCGAAAATTTTTGTAACCGTTGAATCTCAGTTTGAAGAACATCGGCAACCGCCGCACACGTTTCAGAATGGTCTTCACTTTCCGGAATAATTCCTTCGATTATGTTTCGTTTCAATAATTCCGCCGGTGAAATTTTCAGCGTTTCAGCCGCTTCATCAGCCCGGGAACTATCCTTCCACAGAATTGAAGCAAATGCTTCTGGCGAAATAACGGAGTAAATGCTCTTTTCAAGCATCCATACCGCATCGCCACCAGCTAATGCCAATGCGCCGCCGCTGCCGCCTTCACCGGTAATAACGGTGATCAGAGGCGTCTTTAATTCACTCATCACCATCAAGTTTTGGGCAATCATGTAACCTTGTCCCTGTTCTTCCGCTTCAACGCCGGCATATGCCCCTGCAGTGTTCACAAACACGACTACTGGGCGGTTAAACTTTGCCGCTTGAGTCATTAACCGTTGGGCTTTACGGTAACCGGCAGGTGTCGGACAGCCAAAGTGGCGGGCGATCCGTTCTTGCGGCGTCGTTCCCTTATCGGTTGCAATGACCGTCACCGGTTGACCGTTGAACAAGGCAATTCCGCCAATCAATGCCGGATCGTCTTCCATTACCCGATCACCGTGCAGTTCATAAAAGTCATCAAAAACATTTGCAATCAGTTCTCGCGCACTGACTTTATTTTTATCCCGAGCAGCTTTCACAATTTCAGCTGCTGTTTGTTCTTTTTTAGTCATTTGCTGCCTCCGTCCGGTTTAACCGCAATAACTTTGCAATTACCTGTTTTTGCCGATTCCGCGGAACAATGTCATCGATCAAGCCGTTTTTCATTAATGTTTCCGCTGACTGCAAATCATCCGCAATCTTTTGGTGCATTGTTTGTTCAATTACCCGCCGACCAGCAAAGCCGATCAATGCTTTGGGTTCGGCCAAAATAATATCGCTTTGGTTCGCAAAACTAGCCGTCACCCCGCCAGTCGTTGGATCAGTCAAAACTGTCAGATAAAACAACCCGGCATTTGAATGTTCCATTACCGCTTGGGTAACCTTTTGCATCTGCATCAATGAGTAGATTCCTTCTTGCATCCGGGCCCCGCCAGAAAGGGCAAACAAGACGACCGGTAACCGTTTTTGCGTTGCCATTTCAAATAACCGGGTCAACTTTTCACCCGTGACGCTTCCTAATGAACCCATAATGAAATCCGGATCCATAATCGCAAGCGCGCATTTTTCATGATCAATCTTTGCGATTCCCGTCAGGACTGATTCATCAATTCCGCTTTTTTCACGGCATTGTTCAATTTTTTTATCAAAGCCTTCAAAATCGATTGGATTCGATTCTTCAATATCCGTCAAAATTTCTTTGAAATCATCAGCAAGCCATTTAACCCGTTTCCGGGCACTTGTTCGAAAGCCATAACCGCATTCGGGGCATGTCCGAAATTTCCCGAGTTTTTCACGTAAAAATACTTGATGACACTTTGGACACCTGATCCACAAGCCGTCCGGAACCCGGTCCATTGCTTGATGATCAGCTTTCACATGTTGCTCGCTGATTCGTGATTTATTTTCGTAAAGTTTCATGGTTTAAACCTTTCTTCCATTCCGGCAAAAAATGCTTTTCAAGATAATCCGTCGTTACCGTTCCCTTAGCAAATTGACCATCACATTCAAGAAATGCCTGGTGAAATTCAATGTTCGTCTGGACACCCTTGATAACCGCTTCATCTAAAACACGTTTCATTTTAGCAATTGCCTCTTGCCGGTTCGGCCCCCACGACACAAATTTAGCGACCATTGAATCGTAAAACGGCGAGATCGTCCATTGCGGATACAATTCCGTATCAATCCGCACACCAAGGTTCCCGGTTGGAAGGTACAGATAGTCAACCTTCCCCGATTGCGGTAGAAAGTCACGGGCCGGATCTTCAGCATTAATCCGGCATTCAAGTGCTACCCCATGCGGAGTCAGATTAGCTTGCGTAATATCAAGTTCTAACCCGGCAGCGATCCGCACCTGTTCCCGCACAATATCGACCCCGGTAATCATTTCACTGACCGTGTGTTCAACCTGGATTCGGGTATTCATTTCCATAAAGTAGAAATGATGAGCTTGATCCATTAAGCATTCGATCGTTCCGGTATTGACATAGTTAAGCGCATCGGTTGCTTTGATTGCAATTGATTGCAACTCTTGACGTTCTTTTTCCGTTAAGATCGGGCAAGGACTTTCTTCGATCATCTTTTGCTTATTGCGTTGAACTGAACAATCCCGTTCTGGAAATGCCAAGGTATGGCCGGCTTGATCCCGAAAAATTTGAATTTCAAGGTGCTTAACATCTTGCATTACCTTTTCCAGATACATCCGGTCATCATTAAACGCATGCTGAGCTTCTTGCTTCGCTTGCGTAAACGCCGTCTTCATTTCCTGCCGGTCTTGAACCACCCGGATTCCTTTGCCGCCACCGCCTGCAGCTGCTTTAAGCAAAACCGGATAACCAACTCGATCCGCAATTTCAAGTGCTTCAGCAGTATCTTGAATAAAACCTTTGCTTCCTGGAATTACCGGAACGTCGCTTTGCATCATCCGCATCCGCGCATTTGCCTTATTACCCATTAATTCAATCGTTTCCGACCGCGGGCCAATAAATTTCACGTGGCATTCTTCACATAACCGCGCAAATTCACTGTTTTCTGACAAAAAACCAAATCCGGGATGAATTGCTTCCGCCCCGGTTCCGATTGCAGCCGCCAGGATCGATTTCATATTCAAATAAGAGTCCTTAAGTTGCGGGCCGCCAATGCAGACAGCTTCATCAGCAATCTGAACATGGAGACTTTCGCGGTCAGCCGTCGAATACACTGCAACCGTCTTGATTCCCATTTCCTTTAATGTTCGAATGACGCGCACCGCAATTTCACCACGATTTGCAACTAAAACTTTCTTAAACATCAGCTACTCTCCAATCATAAATGTCAGTTCAGCTGTGCATGCTTTTTTGTCGCCGACATACGCAATTCCTTTTCCGCTTCCAATATGTTCCCGCAATTTCGTCAATTCAACTTCCAACCGCAACGAATCGCCTGGGCGAACCATTTGATAGAACCGGGCTTTTTTGATTCCGCCAAAGTACGCCGTTTTTCCTTTAAAGTCCGGCATTGACAATAAGGCAACCGCTCCGATCTGCGCAAGGGCTTCAACGATCAGAACACCTGGCATTACCGGATTTCCTGGAAAATGCCCGTTAAAAATTTCTTCATGCGTCGTTACGTTATGAATTGCGACTGCCTTATGCCCCGGTTCAAGGTCAGTTACCTTATCGATCAACAGCATTGGATAGCGGTGCGGAATAATCTTTTGAATTTCCGTAACATCCAATTCCATTTACTTTTCCTCGATTTCAAATAATGGTTGGTCGTATTCGACCAAATCTTCATTTTCAACCAAAATATTTTTCACCTGACCAGTAACGTTGCTTTTAACTTCCGTCAGCATCTTCATTGCTTCGATCACGCAAACAACATCGCCGGCATGCACCATTTTCCCTGGTTCAACGTATGGCTTTGCTCCCGGTTCCGGTTGCAAGTAAACCGTTCCGACCATTGGCGCAACAATTTGATTTGAACCTGAAACTGGGTTCTTTGAAGAAGCTTCAACTTTGGTTGCCGGTTCATTTGCCTGAACTGGTTGTTGAACCGCTTGAACTGGTGCTTCCGGTGAACTTTCATTTTTACTCAAATGAAGGTGAAATTCGCCATCATTAATTTCCAATTCTCTTACTGAGGATTGATTAAATTTATCAATAATCTTATTTATTTCATCAAAATTCAATCTCATTCACTCCATCTTTTGAATGCAAGGACCGCATTGTGCCCGCCAAATCCAAGCGAATTGCTGATTGCATATTCTAACGTTGGATCCGGGGTTGCGGTTTTAACTACATTAATATCGCACTCTTCGTCCTGTTCCGTCAAACCAACATTTGGTGGCAAAACCTGACGTTGGAGTGCATCGACCGTCAGCACGGCTTCAATGGCACCGGCCGCCCCCAAAAGGTGTCCGGTCATTGACTTTGAACTGCTGACTTGCACGTTACTATTTTCGCCAAACACCTTGCGAATAGCAAGTGATTCGCTGGCATCATTTGCATGCGTCGATGTTCCGTGGGCATTAATGTATCCAACCTGGTCAGCGGTAATTCCCGCTTCAACGATTGCTTCCTGCATTGCCCGGGCCGCTGGTTGACCGGTCGGGTCTGGCGCCGTAATGTGATAGGCATCACAATTACTGCCATAACCGACAACTTCGCCTAAAATTTTTGCCCCGTGACTTTGAGCATGTTCGAGGCTTTCAAGCACCAGCGTTCCCGCGCCTTCACCTAAAACAAATCCCGACCGCTTTTTATCAAACGGAATTGAAGCTCTTGCCGGATCCTTTTCCTTTGATAACGCATTTAATGCGGCAAACCCGGCAATTCCGATTTCATTGACCGATGCTTCGGAGCCGCCGCAAATCATTGCCTGTGCGCGGCCTTCTTTGATTTGCCGGTAGGCTTCGCCAATCGAATTCGTCCCGGTTGCACAGGCAGTAACAATTGCCGTACAAATATTTTGCGCATGGAACCGAATCGCAATGTTCCCGGCTGCCATGTTCGCAATTGCCGTCGGGACAAACATTGGTGAAACGCGTTGCGGTCCCTTTTCATGCATTTTAATGATTTGTTCCTGAATGGTTGTTAAGCCACCGATTCCGGAACCATAAATTACGCCCAGATCCTCGCTACGGGTATTTTCTTCCGTTAAGCCGGCTTGTTCAACGGCTTCAACTGCCGAAGCAACCGCATATTGTGAAAACAGATCCATTCGCTTGGCGGCCTTCTTACCAATCTTTTCAGCCGGATCAAAATCTTTAACTTCGCCGGCAACCGTAATGCCCGTTTCTTCAGCATCAAATTTGGTAATCGGGCCAATTCCAACTTTACCGGCATACGCGTTCGCAGTAAACGTTTGAACGTCATTTCCTAAAGGGGTAATTGCCCCCATTCCAGTAATCACAACTCTTGTCATCTTTTTCTCCCTTACATTGCCATTCCGCCGTCAACGTTAATTACTTCACCGGTCAAATAATCATTTTGAGCAAGGAAAAGTGCCGTTTGCGCAACTTCTTCTGCTGTTCCTAACCGTTTAAGCGGAATTCGTTCCTTAATTTCTTTTTGCCGTTTTTCATCAATTGCGGCGGTCATTGAACTGGCGATCATTCCCGGAGCGATTGCATTACACCGCACTCCCCGTAATGCACCTTCCTGAGCGACCGCCTTTGTAAAGCCGATCACTCCAGCTTTACTTGCCGCATAGTTGGCCTGCCCGATATTTCCGTGTTCGCCAACAACGCTTGCCATGTTGATGATGACGCCCGTTCGGCGTTTCAACATCCGTTTAAAAAGCGGCTGGGTTACCCGAAACGTTCCAATCAAATTTGTATTCACAACGTCGTCGAAGTCTTTTTCCCGCATGCCAATCATCAGCTTATCCCGGTTGATTCCAGCATTGTTGACTAAAACATCAACGTTGATTTGATGATCATCAAGTTGGTGGACCATTTCCTCAATGTCGCGCGGACTTGAAATATCCGCTTGAATAAACCACACTTGGACACCAAGGTCCTTAATCTGTTGAATCAATTCTGTTGGTTCATGGCGGGCATTTAAAATTACGTTTGCTCTATGCTCAGCAAACTTAACCGCAATGGCGGCTCCCAGTCCGCGTGATGAACCCGTTACTAAAACATTCTTCCCCGTTAGATCCATTCCTTTTCTCCCGCTTTCTCAATAAATCGTTGATAGTTTCGGTAATTTGTGATGCGTTCCCGTTGCAGTTGCGGATCAACTTGACGCGCAAACGATGATAAGGCTTTGCCCGCCCCAATTTCAAGGGTCGCATTAACCTGATTTTCATCGATCATTCGCCGCAAACAGTCACCAAAGTGGGTTGGCCGCACAACTTGATCAACCAATGTTTTTGCAATTGAATCCGGCTCAAAGTTCTTTCCAGTCGTATTACTTAACACACATTTCGAATTGGCAACAAAGTCATCTGCATGAATCACCCGTGCCAATTCATGATGCGTGCCAGTATACAACGGTGTATGAAACGCGCCTTCGACTCGCAGTTCAATCACCTTGGCTGCCAACTGCTGGTCCTGAATCGTCTTGGCAACTTGGCGGGTCGCCGCTGTGTTGCCGCCAATCACAATTTGATGCGGTGAGTTGTAATTTGCAATTTGGACAACTTGATCCGGTGAACAATGTTGCTGACAAATCGTTAGAATTTGAACAACATCTTGCGGATCAACGATTGCATACATTTTTCCTTCAGCAGCTTGGCTATCCCGCTCCATTGCAAGTGCACGGGCTTTTAAAATCCGCATTCCAGTTTGAAAAGGCAGCTTTCCGCTAGCGATTAACGCTGAATATTCACCAAGCGATAAACCAACGCTGGCCCGAATATCAATTTGCGGCAGATCATGCTGCAACATCGCATAAAAGCCAAGACTGACCGCAACCAATGCCGGCTGAACGTTGCGCGTAAGGTCAAGTTCCCCGTTTTCATTCCGCAACACCTTTAGCAGATCCATTTGCAATTCCTGACTGCTAGCATCGATTACCTGTCGAAACACATTACTTTGCTCGTAGCAATCAAGGCCCATCCCCGTTTTTTGTGCGCCCTGACCGCTAAATAAAATTCCCCATTGAAGTGTCATCTGAATTTCCTATTTATTATCAAGTTGTTTCTTAACGTACTTAACAACGTCATCGATCGTTGCAACATCTTCATCTGATTCCAATTTGATATCAAATGCATCTTCAAGTTCATTCATGATTTCAAAGAAATCTAAACTGTCAGCATCCAAATCGTCCTTGATGTTTGATGTCAACTTGATATCATCTTGATCAACTTCTAATTGGTCTGCTGCAATTTCACGTACTTTTTCAAAAATTTGTTCTTCTGTCATTGTTCATTTCTCCCTTGTTCTTGTTATAATTTGATAATTTGACTGCCGATTGTCAGGCCGCCACCGAAACCGGACAATACAATTGTTTGTCCAGCATGTAATTCTCCATTCTCATTCATCTCCGCTAAGAGAAGCGGAACGCTTGCTGCCGAGGTGTTTCCGTAACGTTCCATGTTATTCGGAAACTTCGTGAGCGGTTGTTTTAGTTTTTTGGCAATCGACTTAATGATCCGGATATTTGCCTGGTGCAGGATAAAGTAATCAACGTCATCAAGTGAAACGTGATTGTAATCACATACCCGCTCAATTGAATTCGGAACTTCCGTCGTTGCAAATTTATAAACCGCCCGGCCGTCCATCTTAAACGGATGGAAAGTCGTGAATTTAGCAGGCGGAAATTCGCCGATTGGATTGGTTTCACCGGCAACTAACCGATCACCAAGATCGCCAAATGTTTTCAAATCGGTGCCTGCAAAGGCTTCAACATTGTCATTGGCTTCAAGCAAAGCCCCGGCAGCGCCATCGCCGAAAAGCACAGCGGATGTCCGGTCCGTCCAATCAACTTCCTTTGAAAGGACTTCGCCGCCAATGACGATTGCATACTTAAAATCACTCATCCGCATCATCTTTTGCGCAATTTCCATCCCGTAGATGAATCCTGAACACGCTGCTGAAATATCAAACGCTACCGCATTCGGAGCTTTGATCTGTCCCTGAACCAGCGCTGCCGTTGACGGCGTACATGCATCCGGTGACATGGTCGCAACAATGATCAAGCCAATTTCATCAACTGAAATTTGGGCTTTGGCAATCAGCTGCTGCGCCACTTTGGTACATAAAACCGATGTATTTTCATTTAAACTTATTCTACGTTCCCTGATTCCGGTCCGCGTGCTGATCCATTCGTCAGATGTATCCATGATCTGACTTAGATCATCATTTGAAACCGTGTATGCTGGTGCGTATCCAGCAATTTGATTGATTTTTACCTTTTTCACAATTCAGCCTTCCCATTAATCAGAGTGAGCCTCCAAAAATGCCTCTAAATTGCGAATCGCCTTTTCAATCGTTTTAACTTCCTCCGGATCAAGATCCTTGAGGAAGCTGCGAACCATCTGCCGGTGAAAGGCATCGTGGGCGCGGTAAACAAGGCGGCCCTTTTTAGTTAACCCTAACCGAATGATTCGCCGATCATCTTCGCCCCGAATCCGCCGAACATACCCTTTCTTTACTAACCGGTCAACCGTTGTCGTCAAGGTTCCCGGAGTTAAATGCAACTTTCGGGCAACTTCCGATGCTGTTTGATGATCATACATTGTGATCGCGATAATCGCGTGAATTTCCTTAATGCTTAAATCATTAAAACTGCTTTTGCGAAGTTCATTTTCTTCGATCCACACAATATCGGCATAAACTCTTTTCATCGCTTCATCGATGTATTTTTCTCGCTCATTCATTCTATTCTCACCTTATCATTTGCTATTCAAATATTTTGTCTATCAAAATAATATCAAAAAATAAGGCATTTCGCTATTTTGCTTGCTGTTCATCCTTTAAAGAAACAATAAACATTAATTCTGCCGAACACGCAACTTTACCGTCAACCCGGGCTTTCGCATTCACGATTCCGATGTTGCCCCGTTGCTTTGTAATTTCGACTTCAATTTTCAACACATCTCCTGGGCGAACCATCCGTTTGAATTTTGCCTTTTGGACTCCACCAAGGTATGCCGTTTTATTTCGAAACTCCTTTGATTTTAAAATCAGGATCGATGCAATTTGCGCCATCGTTTCGATAATTAAAACTCCCGGCATCACTGGATTCCCAGGAAAATGACCGCGAAAATAAGATTCATTGATCGTCACGTTTTTCGTTGCAGCGATCCGCTTCCCCGGCTCAAGTTCATCAACGTAGTCGACATAGCAAATCGGAAACCGGTTTGGAATGATCTCCATGATTTCTTGAGCATCCATGACTTTCATAAAATCACCCCTTGATTTATTTCGAATATCAAAATATTCGATGTACAAACCATACTTCATAAAAAAAGCACTGTCAAGCAAAGGAAAGTAGCCAAATAAACAAATTTATTAATTTATTTAACTTTCTTAACAAAAAGAACCAGATACTTTGATGGTTCAAAGTATCCGGTTCAAAAGCGTCCTGATTACTAATTAATCTTTTAACTTTCAAATTTTTAATAGTTAGTTACCTTATTGTTAAGTAAGTATAAACTAATTTTTAAAAATGTAAATTTCTTTTGAAAATCAAATTAATTTTGCTGGTTTTTGAGAAATTCCAAAACTTGATCATAATTTGGTTCATGACTTAATTCTTCAACTAATTCACGATAAATAATCTTTCCATTGGGATCAACGACCCAAACACTGCGGGCATCAATGCCGGCATCTTTGATCCATAATCCCATCTTTTCACCAAAATCATGCTCACGATCTGATAACATCTGCATTTGACTGACATCCGATAACGCACACCACTTTTGCTGCTCATCAGTTGAATTCGTTGAAATTGTGTAAAAATCGATGTTTTGGTAATTACCAACTTCATCATTAAATTTTCGCGTTGATAAGCTGCATACCGGAGTATTAATATTGGGAACAACGCTGATGAACGTCACCCGGTTGATCAGCTCATCTTCAGTCACTGTTTGCCCTGCTCGATTTTGAACTTGAAATACTGGAAGCTGGTCGCCAACTTGAAGTGGCGTTCCATTAGTTTCCAAAACGGTTCCTTTCTTGGTAAATTGCATCATTATTCCTCCAATCAAAAAGGCTGGACTCTCATCCAACCTTTTTTAATAATTATTTTGTTTCTTTATCTTCAGCTTGTGAATCTGCCTTTTCTTCTTTAGCAGGTTCAGCTGCTTTTTCTTCCTTGGCAGCTGGTTGGGCTGGTTGTGCAGCCGGTGCACTTTGAACGTTTCCAATTGCGTTCAAACTGAATGTCAAGAAAATGCCATCGCAATCAAGCGTTACGGTCTTGTTTGCCTTGTCGATGCTGTCGATCACACCGTGCAAGCCGCCGCGCGTAACAACATGATCACCCTTCTTCAAGTTGTTGATCATGTTTTGCCATTGTTGCTGTTGCTTCTTTTGTGGACGAATCATCATGAAGTACATCAATCCGAATAAGACGACGATCATGATAATTGAGTAAAGTCCTCCGCCTTTCATCTTTGTCACTCCTTAAATTATCGTTACAGGTAACACTGTATCAAAAAAATTGCTTAGTTACTAGCAAAATCGAACAAAATCCTAGAAATTCTTAGGATTTTTAACATTTAATCCGTATTGGTCAAAGAAATCTTCCCGGAATTCAAGTAAATTATCATCTAAAATTGCCTGCCGAATCTTTTGCATCAAGTGCGTCAAGAAGTACAGGTTATGATAACTTGTTAAACGAATTCCCATCGTTTCGTTGACTTTTAACAAATGCCGGACATAGGCCCGCGTATAGTTCCGGCATGCATAACAATCGCACTGGTCATCGATCGGGCCAAAATCGTGCTCATACTGGGCATTTTTGACAACTAAACGACCATGCGAAGTCATACATGTTCCATTCCGCGCGATCCGGGTCGGCAAAACACAGTCAAACATGTCCACTCCGCGAATAACGCCATCGATCAACGCATCCGGTGAGCCAACGCCCATTAAGTACCGCGGTTTATTTTCCGGCAATAATGGTGTCGTAAAGTCCAGAACGTGGTTCATTTCCGCCTTCGATTCCCCAACCGACAAGCCGCCGATCGAGTACCCCGGAAAGTCCATTGCGACCAGATCGCGGGCGCTTTGTTGCCGTAAATCTTTGTGACCGCCGCCTTGAACGATTCCGAATAAAGCTTGGGCCTCCGGATTTTGGTGCGCCTTTAATCCTCTTTCAGCCCACCGACTGGTCCGTTCAACGGATTTTTTAATGTAGTCGTAACTTTCAAAAAACGGTGGACATTCATCAAAGCTCATCATGATATCGGCACCCAGCGCGTTTTCAATGTGGATCGCCTTTTCAGGTGAAAGAAACATTTGGTGACCATTCAGGTGGTTCTTGAAATGAACCCCTTCTTCGGTAATATTCCGCAATTCAGCCAATGAAAAGACTTGGAAACCACCCGAATCCGTTAAGATTCCCTTGTGCCAATTCATAAATTTGTGCAAGCCGCCTGCTTCCCGGACAAGGTCCTCACCAGGCCGCAACCACAAGTGATAGGTGTTTGACAAAATGATGTCGGCACCTAATTCATCCAGTTCTTCCGGTGACATCGCTTTAACCGTTGCTTGGGTCCCAACCGGCATAAAAATCGGGGTTGGAAAGGTTCCGTGCGGCGTAATGATTTCACCAAGCCGTGCGCCAGTATGTTTTTCTTTTTTAATTAACCGGTATTTGATTGCTGGTTCGCTCATAGATCCTCCTAATTATTTGTGAATAAACATTGCATCGCCGAAACTGAAGAAACGGTATTTTTCTTGAACAGCGTGCTTGTATGCATTCAAAATGTTTTCCCGGCCAGTAAAAGCAGCAACCAACATTACCAACGTTGATTTTGGTAAGTGGAAGTTTGTAATGAAAGCATCAACGACTTGCCACTTGTAACCTGGCTTGATGAAGATATCTGTCCAGCCGCTATCAGCCTTTAATTCACCGTTAAATTTGGTTCCAATCGTTTCCAATGTCCGAATTGAAGTTGTTCCGGTTGCAACGATCCGACCGCCGTTTTTGCGGACTTCATTCAATGTGTCCGCTGCTTCTTGCGACATGCTGTAAAATTCACTGTGCATTTTATGATCGTCAATGTTTTCTTCGTTAACTGGCCGGAACGTTCCCAATCCGACGTGTAACGTTAAGTAAACTAACTTAACGCCCTTTTCTTCAACCTTTTTCAACAGTTCCTTTGTCCAGTGGAAACCGGCCGTTGGCGCAGCTGCTGAACCGATTTCCTTTGAGTAAACTGTTTGGTACATTTCAGGATCATCAAGTTTTTCTTTAATATATGGCGGAAGCGGCATTTCACCTAACTTATCAAGAATTTCCATGAAAATTCCGTCATATTCAAATTTGATCATCCGGCCACCGTGTTCAAGTTCTTTGGTAACCGTGGCCGTCAATTCACCGTTTCCAAAAACGATCTTCGTACCGACCTTTGCGCGCCGGGCAGGTTTAACTAACGTTTCCCAATTATCGCCTTCAGTATTGTTTAATAGCAAGACTTCAAGGTGACCACCGGTATCTGGCTTAACGCCGTAAATTCGAGCAGGCATTACCCGGGAGTCGTTCATAACAACCGCATCGCCTGGATTTAAGTAGTCGATAATGTCATAGAAATAATCATCCTTGTATTCGCCGGTCTTAGCATTCAAAACCAGCATCCGGGCTTCGTCCCGTTCCTTTAATGGAGTTTGGGCAATTAATTCATGGGGTAAATCATAATCAAAATCTTCTGTCTTTAATGGTTTATCTGTCATTTTAAATTTCACCTTTCCTATTTTTCTGTGTGTGCTAATCCTAAATGCTGATAGGCAGCGTCTGTTACCACTCTACCACGCGGCGTCCGCTTTATAAAGCCGATTTGGAGCAAATACGGTTCGATTACATCTTCAATCGTGTCCGTTTCCTCACCAACATTGGCGGCAATCGTCGATAAACCGACCGGGCCGCCGTTATAAAGCAAAATCATTGTCCGCAAAAGTTTGCGGTCGTTATCATCCAAGCCTTTTTCATCGACCCGTAACAGTTTAAGCGCATAATCAACGATTTCCTTATCAATCGTTTCCTTTTGCGAAACTTGTGAAAAGTCTCGCACCCGTTTTAATAAGCGGTTCGCGATTCGAGGAGTTCCCCGCGAACGCCGGGCAATTTCATGGGCTCCCTGGTCATCGATCTGCGTATCAAAAACTTCAGCGGAACGTTTAACGATCGCGGTCAATTCCGCTTCCGTATAGTAGCTCATATGTCCCAGAATTCCGAACCGGGCCCGCAACGGTGCTGAAAGCATTCCTGCTCGGGTGGTTGCGCCAATCAATGTAAATGGCGGCAACGGAAAGTGGACGGGATGCGCCGTCGTATCCTGGCCCACAATGATATCGATGTAAAAATCTTCCATTGCCGAATACAAAATTTCTTCAACGTTTTTCGGCAACCGGTGAATTTCATCGATGAATAAAACATCGCCCGGTTCAAGCTCATTTAAAATTGCAACCAGATCCCCCGGCTTTTCGATTGCCGGCCCCGTGGTTGTCTTAATGTTAACTTGCAACTCATTGGCAATTACCGTTGCCAGCGTTGTCTTTCCTAATCCTGGCGGGCCGTACAACAAAACATGGTCAAGGGACTCTTCCCGTTGCTTGGCCGCCTGAATATAGACCGCAATCTCATCTTTGATCTTGGTTTGCCCGATATACTGATTTAAAAATTGCGGCCGTAAACTTAACTGCCCAAATTCGTCATTCGCATCAAGCGCTTCTCCCGAAATAATCCGGTCATCGTCTGCCATCGGTCTGCTCCTTTCTATTCATAATTCAATCAATCAGTCATTTCTTCAAAACCAATTTCAACGCGGCACTCAAGTAAGCATCCGTTGAGTCGGCCTGAAAATCTTTAAGTTTTTTGCTGACTTTTTTAACTTCCGTTTTAGTATAACCAAGGCTTAACATTGCTTCAAGCGCCTCTTTGAGGTATGATTGTTCGTTATCAAAATCAAGGGCCAGATTTTGTTGGTCAACCATTGGTGTCGGCGTTTCAATGTCATCCATTTTACCCTTCAAATCAAGGATAATTTGCTTGGCCGTCTTCTTTCCGATACTTGGAAACTTTGTCAGATAGGCTTCGTCATCTGCATTGATTGCCGCAACAAAACCACCCTGATCATTCGTTGCCAAAATCGCAAGTGCACTTTTCGGCCCGATTCCGGAAACGCTAATCAGTTTCAAAAACAGTTGCTTTTCAGCAAGGTCGTAAAAGCCGTATAACGTCACGTCATTTTCCCGAACTGCTTGATAGACATATACCTTTTGGGTGGTATTTTCTTCGTACCGGAATGGGTTGGCCACCTGCAACTGATAACCGATTCCGTTGACCTCAACCACAATGTAATGCGGATTGATGGCCGTAATTTTTCCAATTAAATATTCGTACATGTTAATCTCCTGCGTTTTTTGTTTCCCGTAATGAACGGTGTGAATCTTGGATCCGTTTAAACATCCGTTCCAAATCTTGATTACTGAATTTAACCACCGTTGGCCGCCCGTGCGGACAATTAAATGGATTTTCACATTCCTTTAACTGCTGTAACAGTGAAAATGCCTGTTGCCGTTCCAAATGGTGGTTTGCTTTGATCGATTGCTTACAACTGATCATGATCGCGGTTGCCTCCCGAAATTTAGCAACTGTCAATTGCGGATCAGCTAAACATTCTTCAATTAAGTTCCGAATCGTTTCTTCCTCTTTTCCAGCTGGGATCCACGCTGGATGTTCATGAACAATATAGGTGTTTTGCCCGAAATCTTCGAGGTTAATTCCCAATTGCGCTAACTTATCGCGATTTTGTTCAACCTTCAGCGCATCGCTGACCGAGTACGTTAAAACAAGCGGAACAAGCATTTTCTGTTCTGCCGGGTTGTCATTCTCGATTTCTTCCCGATAAAACTCATATTTGACACGTTCCTGCGCAGCATGCTGATCGAGTAGATAAAACCCATCATCCGCTTCAGCAAGCAAATAGGTTCCATGCAACTGCCCGATATACTTCAAATCTGGAAAACGCCGTGGCAACGGTTCACTAACCTTTTCTGTTGCCTGCTCTTCATGAATCTCAAATGAAGGATTTGGTTGTTCAGCCGCCGATTGAAAGTGATACTTTTGGTCCCATTGCTGAACCGCCGAACTCTTCAAATCATTTCGGGTCGCAATCATTACCGGATGAGTAATCGTTTGCGGTTTAAACGGTTCATTATTCGCTACCGGTTCTGTCGTTGAATCCGCTGATTGCTTTTCATTTTTAGAAGTTGGCAACGGCTTTTCACCTAAAAGTGCCGCTAAAACTTCTTGCTGCTTTTCAACGTGATGCTGGTGTTCAACGGCTTGCGGATTCAATCCAATATCAAATTGTTCTGCTTTTTTCACCTTTGATTGATGCGAATTTAAATTGCCAACTGCACTTGGAATCAAATTTTGCTGGCCGATTCGATTAGCAACACTTGTCGTGATCAAGCCCGCCAGTTGATTTTCCTTACTGATTCGAACTTCCTGCTTGGTTGGATGAACATTAACGTCTACCAGTAACGGGTCGAGTTGAATTGCTAACACGGCGATTGGATAGCGACCAACCATTAATTTGGAGCCGTACCCTTTAATAATTGCTTTTGAAAGCTGATTATTTTTAATGTACCGGCCATTCAATAAAATACTGATATAATTTTTCGACGCCCGGGTCAATTTAGGAAGCGAAACCAATCCGCTAACCTGAAAGTCACGGTCTTCACCCGCCAAATCGATCATTTGATGCGCGTTTTTTACCCCGTAAATCGCACTAATCACCTGAACCAGATTTCCATTACCAGAAGTCCGGAGCAGGGTCCGCCCGTTATTTGATAGTGAAAATGCCACTTCCGGGTGACTCATCGCAAGGTGATCGACCCAGTCAGTGATCGCTGCTAATTCCGTTTGCGGCGAACTTAAGTACTTTAAACGAGCCGGAGTGTTATAGAACAACTGGTTGACGGTGATGCGGGTCCCTTGCCGGCCGGCGTATGGTTGCTGGGCAATCCGCTTTCCGCCTTTAAAATGAATCATTGACCCGATTGAGGCATCCTGCGGCATGGTTTCTAAAATCACATCTGCAATTGATGCAATACTTGGAAGCGCCTCTCCCCGAAAGCCAAGGGTGCGGACGCGAAACAGATCATCCCGACTGGTAATTTTGCTGGTTGCATGCCGCTGAAAGGCAATTTGAACATCATCGGCTGCAATTCCAATTCCGTTATCAATTACCTGAATCGACTTCAAGCCGGCATCTTCGACTAAAATATCAATGCGCGTACTTTGCGCATCAATTGAGTTTTCAGTTAATTCCTTTACAACCGATGCGGGCCGTTCGATCACCTCACCCGCCGCAATTTGGTCAGCAAGAACTTCCGGCAATTCATGGATTTTTCCCATTATTTTCGCTTACCTTTCTTTGTTAATCGTTGCTGCCACTCAAAAACCTTGTTCATTACTTCTAACGGCGTTAATGACATTAAATTCGTCGTCTTGATATCTTCAAGCAATTCGTTTTCCTGCGAATCAAGTTTAACCGTTTCTGGTTGGAAAAGTGAAAGCTGTTCGTCAACTTGGCTTGCTGATGATTCGTTCTCTTTGATCACCGGTGTTACTTGAGGTCCTTCATTAGTCTCTTCATGATGCGTAACCTTCTTTGAATCATTTTCCAACCGTTTCAAAATCACATCTGCCCGCTGCAACAGTGAATCCGGCATGCCTGCTAGTTTAGCAACGTGAATCCCGTACGACTTATCAGCCGGTCCAGGTTGCATTTTGTGCAAGAAAATCAACTCACCGTTCTTTTCAACTGCTCCAACGTGGACATTCGTGAGATGTTTCAATTTCTTATCAAGAACCGTTAATTCATGATAGTGCGTTGAAAACAGCGTCTTCGCATGGACATGGTCATGAATAAATTCAATAATTGCTTGTGCAAGGGCCATTCCATCATACGTTGCGGTTCCGCGGCCGATTTCGTCAAAAAGAATCAGACTATTCTCGCTTGCGTTTTCAAGCGCTTCATTGGCTTCTTTCATTTCCACCATAAACGTTGATTCTCCGGAAATTAAATCATCAGCAGCCCCGATCCGGGTAAAAATCTGGTCAAAAATCGGCATCCGCGCCTGCGTTGCCGGAACAAAGCACCCGATTTGCGCCATAATAACCGTTAATGCCAGTTGCCGCATATAAGTACTCTTTCCTGACATGTTTGGCCCGGTAATCAGTAAAATTGTTTGGTCATCATCCATTTTGATGTCATTTGGAACGTAGCTTTGACGTCCCATAACTTCTTCAACGACCGGGTGCCATCCGTCCTTGATTTCAAGCGAATGGCCTTGCGTTGTTAATTCTGGTTTTACAAATTGATGATTTTCGCTCACAACCGCAAAACCTTGCAACACGTCCAATTTAGCTAAGGCGTGGGCAAGTTTTTGAATGCGTTTGATCTGGTCTTTGATTTGCTCCCGAACATCGACAAAGAGTTTGTATTGCAAATCATACGCTTTACTTTCTGAACCAAGAATCAGTGATTCCTTTTCCTTTAATTCAGGTGTAATAAACCGTTCGGCGTTAACAAGGGTCTGCTTGCGTTGATAACGATCTTGAGGGACTTTATTAGCATTTCCCTTTGAAACCTCAATGTAGTACCCGAAAACCTTGTTAAAACCGATCTTTAAGTTATGAATTCCGGTCTTTTCACGTTCCTGTTCTTCAAGATCAGCAAGCCACTGCTTCCCGTTTTTCATCGCATCAACGTACTGATCAAGTTCATCGTTATAGCCTTCACGGATCAAATTTCCATCTGTCACTGAAATTGGCGGATCATCAACAATTGCCTGTTCAATTAAATCAGCCACTTCTTCAACCGGGTCAAGTTCAGCAAGCAAATCATTATAAATTCCATCCGTATTTAATTGCGAAAGCAGATACCGAATTTGGGGAACGTGGGATAATGAAGTTTTTAATTGAATCAAATCCCGGCCGTTCGCACTGCCAAACGCAATCTTCCCGGCCAACCGTTCCAAATCATAAACATTTGTTAATTCATCTTGTAGATTATTCCGTTCAAAGAAATTGTCCATCAAGTTTTGAACGATTCCTTGCCGTTGTTCAATTTCATCCTTTGACAACAACGGGCGCGATAGCCATTGTTTTAACAACCGGCCCCCCATCGCCGTTTTGGTTGCATCCAGAATCCAGAGCAACGTCCCGGATTTTTTCCCGGTCCGCGAATTTTGCAAAAGTTCCAAGTTCCGTTTGGCAAACCGGTCCAGTTTCAAATATGCTGACGGTTCATAGTGAATTGCCCGTTGAAGGTGTGCAAGGGCCCGCTTCTGCGTCACGTTCAAATACATCAACAGGTGTTTAACAACTTGAACTTCAAGGTCCGATGTTAGATCCTGCACCGCATATGAAAATTCTGCTTTTTCTTCATATGAATTCTGGGTTGAAATTAAAATTTTCAGCTTCTTGATTACAGCTAAAATACCCTGGTTTACAGAATCATCAACCACAATTTCCTTTGTCCGTAAACTGGTTAATTCGTTGACCAATGCATCCGGCGATTGCAGTTCCGTAACTTTCAATTCACCAGTCGAAAGGTCGGCGTAAGCAAAGCCCATTTTACCGTTCTGGTCTTGGTGAAGAGCGGTTAAATAGTTATTTTCCTTCGCATCGCCGGCGGATTCATCCATTAACGTCCCCGGCGTAACCAACTGGATAACTTCCCGCTTAACCATTCCTTTGGCCTGCTTCGGGTCTTCCATCTGTTCACAAATGGCGACCTTATAGCCTTTATCAACCAAAATATCGATATAGTTTTGAACGGCATGGTGCGGAACACCACACATTGGAACGGGATTTTTTGAACTATGATTGCGTTGAGTCAGGGTCAGTTCAAGCAGCTGGGATCCCTTAACTGCATCATCATAAAACATTTCATAAAAGTCGCCTAAGCGGTAAAACAAAAAAGCATCCGGATATTGCTTTTTGATTGCCAGGTACTGTTCCATCATCGGGGTTGGCTTGATTTTTTGGGCCACGCTTCTCATTCCTTCCTTATGGTTTGCTTTTCTTATTTTAACATTTTTCAATTATCAACGGTTTTAAATTCGATAATAAAAAAGGTCGGAGAAAATCCAACCTCTTTTTATCTTGCATATTCTGTCGCACGCGTTTCCCGGATAACCGTAACTTTGATGTGTCCCGGATATTCAAGTTCATTTTCGATCTTATCTTTAATGTCACGTGCCAATACTGTTGCTTGCAAATCATTGATCTTTTCCGGTTTAACAATTACGCGAACTTCACGTCCTGCTTGAATTGCATAACTCTTACTTACACCGTCAAATTCATTTGAAATACTTTCAAGTTTCTCTAACCGGTGAAGGTAATTTTCTAATGATTCGCTCCGTGCTCCTGGGCGAGCAGCTGAAATCGAGTCTGCAGCAGCAACTAAAACTGCAATTACTGACTTCGGTTCAACATCACCGTGGTGCGATGCAATCGTATTTACAACCACATCATTTTCGTGATATTTCTTCGCCAATTCAACCCCAATTTCAACGTGTGAACCGTCAATCTCATGATCAACAGCTTTCCCAATATCGTGTAATAATCCTGCGCGTTTCGCTAATGTAACATCTTCTCCTAATTCAGCAGCTAAAACTCCAGCTATCTTGGCAACTTCAATTGAGTGGGTCAATACATTCTGACCATAACTTGTCCGGTAATTTAACCGACCAACCGTCTTGATCAAATCAGGGTGCATTGAATTCAAGCCCAAATCAAAAATCGTTTCTTCCCCGATCTCACGAATTTTAGTATCCATCTCACGGGTAGCCTTATCAACCATTTCTTCAATTCGAGCGGGATGAATTCGTCCATCCTGAATCAATTTTTCAAGCGCGATTTTAGCGATTTCTCTTCGAACAGGGTCAAATCCGCTCAATAAAACTGTATCTGGAGTATCATCAATAATCAGGTCAATTCCGGTCAACGTTTCAAACGTCCGGACATTCCGGCCTTCTTTACCAATGATCCGCCCTTTCATGTCATTATTAGGTAATGTTACAACTGATACCGTTGATTCAGAAACCGTATCAGCCGCACTGCGCTCGATTGCCTGAGCGATTAAATCTTTAGCTGTTTGTTCAGCGCGAGCTTTTGCTTCATCTTCGCTTTCCTTAATCATCTGACCAAGTTCATAAGTCAGGCTTGCCTTGGTTTCCTTCATGATTTGGTCTTTTGCTTGTTCGGTCGTTAATGAAGCAACTTCTTCTAACTTATCGTGTTGTTGTTGAACAAGTTCTGTTACTTTTTGACGTTGATGATCAATTTTTTGTTGATCAGCATTTAACTGATCCTCTTTCTTATCAAGAGATTGTTCGCGTTTTTCAAGTAAAGAATCCTTCCGGTCAAGGTTTTCTTCACGTTGAATCATTCGATTCTCTTGCTTTTGAACTTCATTGCGCCGTTCACGAAGTTCCTTTTCAACTTCAGAACGGTAACGATGGCTTTCTTCTTTCGCTTCCAGAATTGCTTCCTTTTTCTTTGCAGCCGCTTCTTTGCAAGCATGCTTTACAATTCCTTCAGCTGTTCGGCTAGCCTCGTTCAAACTGGTTTCATAAAGCTTGATTCGACGTTTATCTCCCAAGATAAAACCAATAATCAAAGTCAAAACAGCGACGGCGAGGATTACAATGATCTCCATCATAGTTAATACCTCCGCATCGTCTCAAAAATGCGGCTTTTAAACCGCATTTTTAATTTTTTAAATTAAATATACTTATTACACATACGTACTTATTTTAGTTGTTGCGCCCGAAAAATGTCAACATAAATAGTCGGCATTTTTAGAAATAATAAAAAATATATAATAAGAGACTGTGACATTTCAGTCCCAGTCTCTTTCAGCAATCTTATTTCTTCTTTGAATCCTTCTCAGGTTCCTTTGCTTGATCATCAAGTTTTAAATCAAGTTGCTTTTGTTCTTCTTCAGTTGCAATCCCGTATGCTTTCCGAACTTTCAAGGTAACTTCCTTCATCATTTCAGGATGTTCCTTCAAATACCGTTTAACGTTTTCACGTCCTTGGCCAATTCGGTCTTCACCATATGAGAACCATGAGCCGCTCTTCTTGATAATGTCCTTTTCAACCGCCATATCAAGCAATTCACCGGTCTTCGAGATTCCTTCGCCATACATAATGTCAACTTCAGCTTGCTTAAATGGCGGAGCAACCTTATTCTTCACAACTTTGATTCGAACCCGGTTACCAATTACATCGGAACCGTCTTTGATTTGTTCAGCCCGCCGAACATCTAACCGAATCGTTGAATAGAATTTCAATGCCCGGCCACCAGGAGTTGTTTCTGGGTTACCAAACATTACGCCGACTTTTTCACGAATCTGGTTGATAAATAACGCGATTGTTTTGGTCTTATTGATCGTTCCTGAAAGTTTCCGCAATGCTTGTGACATTAACCGGGCCTGCAAACCAACGTGGGCATCGCCCATTTCGCCTTCAATTTCAGCACGCGGAACTAATGCAGCAACTGAGTCGACAACAACGATATCGATTGCGCCAGATGAAACCAACGCATCGGCAATTTCCAAACCTTCTTCACCCGTATCTGGTTGTGAAAGCAATAAATCATCAATATTAACCCCTAATGCAGAAGCATATGCCGGGTCAAGGGCGTTTTCAGCATCAATGTATGCAGCTGTGCCCCCGTTTTTCTGAACTTCAGCAACGGCGTGCAATGCAACCGTTGTTTTCCCTGAACTTTCAGGTCCATAAATTTCAACGATCCGGCCTCGCGGATATCCGCCGACTCCAAGAGCTTCATCAAGGGCAAGTGAACCCGTTGGAACCGTTGAAATTTGCGTATCGGCCTTTTCACCCATCCGCATAATGGAACCCTTCCCAAAGTTTTTTTCAATTTTCTTTAACGCATTATCCAATGCTGCTTGTCTATCGTTATTAGCCACGCCTTTTCCTCCTGTATCATTTCTCGTCGAATTTATTATACCAAAGATTAGTCAAAGATGCGAACAAACGTTTGATTTATTTTCAAAACTTTGCTGAACAAGTTCAAATGCCTTGTTAAATACCTTATCCTCGACATTTTGTGTTCGATAAAACGGAATCGAACATGACCGTTCATGCCCTGCCTGATCAACGATTGCGATCCAAATAGTATGTTGCACTGAATTCCGGGTAACCGCGATCGCATAGTCTGTGCGCAGAACCGCTTTTGCTTGCCGGGCCATCCAAATCGTTGTTTCTTCGCTTTGCGATCCATTCGCATTTAAAATTTGATATGGGATATCAAACATCGCATTCTTTGCGTCATCGGTGGGCGCAACAAATAATCCTGCAAAACTTGCTTCCCGGTCGATTAAATCCGTCGCAAAATTTGTTAAAAAATCAGTTGCAAATACAATCGTCTGGTTTTGAGCAGTTAACTTTTCCATTACGGTTTGAATCAATTTTGATTGATTCGTTTGATGCACATCTGACCCCATATAAATCCTCCTCACTTAATAGATACGAAATTAAAGTTATTTTTAGACAAAACAGAGGCTAGAAAATTCCCTAGCCTCTCCACCTTTATTTTTCAAATTATTCTTTATCTTTTCCAAATGAATCAGCAAATACATGCCGTGCATTGTAAAAATATTCGACCCCTGAATAGATCGTAAAGAACAAACAAATGTATAAAAGAACTTGTCCAATCGGGAAGTGAATATTTGCAAAGAAAACATTGTTTAAAAAGAGAAAAATAATTGAAAACATCTGCGATGCTGTCTTAATTTTCCCTGGCATCTTTGCGGCCATTACTTCACCATTATTTTCAACAACGATCAACCGTAATCCGGTAACCGCTAACTCACGGCAGACAATAATTGCGGCAACCCATGCCGGAACTTTTCCCATTTGAACCAGGATAATAAACGCGGTCATTACCAGCATCTTATCTGCTAACGGGTCGGCAAACTTGCCAAAGTTTGTTACTAAGTGCTTCCGCCGCGCAATCTGGCCATCAACAAAGTCCGTGATCGATGCCCCTGCAAAAATAATTGCTCCGATTAAGCTTGTTTTCGGAATTGCTGTTCCTGCAAGAACAATGTTGCCCCAATGTAATGGCAACAGCAAAACAAACATAAATAATGGAATTAATAAAATTCGAATAACTGTTAATTTATTAGGTAAATTCAACTCTCTCACCTCAACTAAAATTACCGGGTAACGGTTTGATAATTATTTGTCCGGCCGTTATTTTGTTGATAACGTTGTTGCTGGTTTGTTTGATAACCATTTTGATTATTAACCGTTTGCCCTTGTCCTTGAGTTTGAGCAGCCGTTTGGGTTGGGGTTTGGGTTTGGGACTGGGTTTCGGCATTGGTTGAACTTGAACCGTTTGTAAAGTTCAAGACTAATTTCCGCACAGTTAATGATGAATTCTGAGCAAGGAAGTTCAACTTGTGACCATTGATTTTAACCGTTGAAGCATTTGAATTTCCAATGCTCAAAACAACACGGCTTGTCCCAGCTGGAACTTGAATTTCCTTCGTTGTTCCTGATTGAAGGGTTCCTTGCCAACTTTGAGCACCGCCAACGTAAACTGCATCCCATGATGAACCGCCAGTCGCCCCAAGTTCAATTGTGCTTTGACTCGGTGCGTTTTCAACGTTATACGTAAACGTTGAGCCTGCCGAAGCGACATTGACGATCTTTTGTTCCTTCTTCGATGTTGATGAAGATTCGCTCTTCTTCTTGGCTGGCTTCTTTACATCAGTTGAAACTGCAACCTTGGTATTGGTTTGTTCAATTTGTTGATTTTTAGCCTTTTCATGGTTTCCCCATGCAACGGCATAAATTGTCCCTAAAATTGCAACCACTACCACGACGATAATGATCGTTGGAAGGTATTTAGAAATTTTTGCGCTTAAACTGTTGTCTTGCGGCCGGGTCAATTCTTCCCGCTTTTGAACCCGCGAAGTTGTTTCTGCTTGTTCTTCAGGCGAAGCCGGCATTCCAAGTTCTTGGTCTAATTCTTGAATGATCTCGTTGGGATTTAAACCAACCGTTTCTGCATATTGCCGGGCAAATGCCTTCACATAAAACTTTCCCGGAAGAGCATCATAATTGCCTTCTTCAATCGCAATTAAATAACGCTTTTGAATTTTAGTTGTTTGTTGCAAATCATCAAGGGTCAATCCCTTGGCAATTCTTGCGTCTTTTAATTTTTGACCAACACTAGCCATTAAAAATCCACATCTTTCTTATTTAATCTCAAACTTTTAATATTTCGTCTTACATACAGTTAAGTATATCATAAGCGTCTTTATCTGCCAAAAACGACTATTCCAGCCAGCCGCCCGTAACATAAAGGGTTTGGCCGGTCATATACCCCGCTTCAGGTGCTAATAAAACGCGCACCCAATAACTGATTTCTGCCGGATCAGCCAAATGGCCCACTGGAATTTCGTCCCGAACAGTCGCCAAAGTTTCCGCATCAAACATTTGATTCATTTGAGTATTAACCGCTCCGGGAGCCACCGCGTTGACCGTGATTCCCATCGAAGCAACTTCCTTGCTATATGCCTTCACAAATGTATTGATTGCCCCCTTTACTGCGCTGTATGGAGTTTCCATTGCACTGCCGCTTTTTCCGTATACTGAACTGATAAAGACAACTCTCCCGGCTTGAGAACGGGCAAGCTTATCTTCTAAACGTTGAAGAATCACCATCGGCACTTTAAGCTGCATTCGCAAAATTTCATCTAGTTCGCTTTCAGTAAAGTCATGCAAAAACTTAAAGTGCGTTGTTCCCTGAGCAAAAATCACCGTATCAACGCTAAAAATCGAATTCGCGATCCGGTCGACACAATCGTCCGCCATAAAATCACTCTGAATCGGAATAAAATCTTGTCGCGGGAACTTTGATCGAAATTCGCCAATCAACTTTTCAATTCGTTCTTGTTGGTGGGCATAGTGCAGGTAAAGCGACCAGCCCTGCTGTGCCAAGTCGCGTGCAATCTGCCTTCCAATATCGCCCGAACTTCCTAAAATCAACGCCCATTTCATTTTTGATCTCCCCTTGGTAATATTTGATAACGGGTCAATTTTGCCGGGTCAAAGAACTGATCCGCAAAATCAACCACCTCATCGAATGTCAGCTGTTCGATCGTTGCCGGAACATCAAACACCGTCCGTTCGCCATAAAGCCACAAATCAAACTGGTTAGCAATGTTCTCGTTCGAATTCATTCCTTTAATTGCCCGTCCAATAAATTCGCGCTTCATCGATTCGAAAATCGGCTTTTGTTCCGTAAGTTTTGCCGCTGCATTGACAATGATCGCCTTTAATTCGGCAGCCGCCTGATCGATTTGTTCTAAACTTGTATCTAAATAAAAATCAACAAACTGAAAGCCATCTTCAAGCTGAATTTCATAACCGAAACTGTTGTCGATCAATCCCTGGTCAAACAAACGCTGATAATCAGCAGACGATTCGCCAACAAGCATTTCCAAAATAATCTGCAGCATAATTTTAGCTTTAAATCGTTCAGTTGGAAGAAAATCTTTTTCAAACCGAACTCCCAACGCGAGTTTCGGCCGCTGAACATCCATTTGCCGCTCAGCAAATGAAATAATTTCAGGATGACCAATTACAGTTCGTTGTAAGTTTAACTTATCATTTGAAGCTAAACTTCCTGCAGCCGCATTCTTAATAATTTCTTTAATTTGAGCTTCATCAAAATTACCAACGATCATTAAACTCATATTCGACGGCTGATAAAAATATTGATCGCATTCATAAAGCATTGCAGGCGTAATTGCTTGAATCGACTGAACGCTTCCAGCAATATCGGCTGTCAGCGGCGTCTTTGGATACAAATTACTGATAATTCCAAACAGCAACTGCCAGTTTGCATCGTCTTCATACATCTGAATTTCTTGCCCAATAATTCCTTTTTCCTTATTAACGGTTTGGTCACTGAAATACGGACTAAAAACAAAATCCAGCAACGTTGAAACACATTCGCCAACGTTTTCAGCCGTTGAAAAAAGGTAACTTGTCCGGGTAAAACTGGTAAATGCATTTGAATCTGCTCCGTAAATTGCAAATTTATCAAACGCGTCGTACTCTTCCTTTTCAAACAACTTATGTTCCAAAAAATGGGCAATTCCGCTTGGATAAGTTTTCAGCTGATCATCAACCGTGAACGTCGTATTAACTGATCCAAACCGGGTCGTCAAAATGCCGTCCGTTTGGTGAAAGGATGGGCGGGCAATCAAATCAACATACAAGCCATTCGGTAAAACAAAACTTTCCATTTTTTCGCCAAAGCGGCTGTAATTAATGGTTGCCATTATCCATCTCCCCTTTCAAGAAAAATTCAGTTTGAAGTTTAAGTTGACTAGCAGCCGCAACGACGTCCTGCTTTGTCACTGCTTGAATCCCATTTTGTTGGGTTTCAGAATCCAATGGTCGGACCAGCAATTCACTCAAAACAGCCTGTTCGAGACTGCTTGCCGGACTATCTTGCATCCGTTGCCGTTCATTGATCAGTTCGATTTTAATTTTAGCTAACTGTTCAGCGGAAAAATCGCCTTGCTGCAAGGCCGCGATCTGCTCCTTGATCAACGTTAAAACTGAATCATGATTCGTTGCTTGAATTCCCGTTTGAATCAGCACCATCGACCGTAATGCTGAATAGCTGCTTTCAGCATAATACGCCATACTTGCCTTTTCGCGAACGTTTTGAAAAAGAAGTGATTGCGGCGAACCACCCAGTAAGGCGTTCATTACAACTGCCGCATAAAACATTCTGTCCTGATGCGCATCGATCGGTAAATGGTAAATCAAATCCAGTTTACTTTGCTGAACCGGTTCTGCCTTCGTTTGCACCTCGACTTGATTTTTCGCCGCCTGAGAATAACAAATTTCATGAAGTGTTTCCCGGACTGATTCTCGGAATTCAAATTTTGAAAGGGAACGCTTCAAATAATCAAGGACTAAATCTCCCATTACCGTGATTTGAACTTGATCACGGCGAAGCATTTGATCATAGGCTGCAACAATATCTTGATTCGTTAATTCTTGATAATCATTTTCCGTTCCATACGGCGTATTCTGCTGAATCGGATCATCAAAATATGACCGTTGAACATTGATCAAGGCTTCAGACTGTTTATTATCAACAATTCCCTGAATATATGTTTTTAAATTCGTTCGCTGACGTTCAAAGACTTCCGGCTTGAACATTCCGTTTTCCATTCGCGGGTGAAAAATAATTTGATTCAAAAAATCAACCGATTCGTCAAGCAGGGACTGCCCGGCTTTCAAGTATTCCGGCGCAACAAAACTATAAACAAAATTGAGGAGACTTAAATTCCCCTCAACTTCCGTATTCGCACCAAACGTTGCCCCATATAATTCAGCAAGTTTAAGCGTGATTGCATGCTGATTCGGGTATGCTGCACTTGAACTTTCCAAGATCCCAGCTAAAAGTGTCCGGCTTGCGAGTTCCCGTTCATTTTTCAATTCGTGAATAAACGAAACCATCATCTGAACTGATTTAAATTGTTTATTCTGAATAAACCGGACCTTGACCCCCGGCTTAAGTTCATAATTAAATTCACTCTTCATCCTTATTCTTCCTTCTTCGGTAAGTAAACTTTCCGCGGCTTGCTTCCTTCTTGCGGTCCGACCATCCCTTTTTCCGTTAAATCATCAACGATGCGGGCAGCCCGGTTATATCCAATTTTAAACCGCCGTTGAAGGAGGGAAATGCTTACCTTTTGTTCCCGTTGAATAAAGTCGACCACCTGTTCAAAAAGCGGATCGCTATCCGAATCATTTCCATCCTGCGTTGCCTGGACTTCTTCATCCGAAACTGCAAGATTATCATCATAATCGGCTGTTCCCTGTTCTTTGACAAAGGAAACGACCTTTTCAACGTCTTCATCCGAAATAAATGCTCCTTGAACCCGGATCGGTTTCTTTCCGACCAGCTTAAAGAGCATATCGCCCCGGCCAAGTAATTTTTCGGCCCCGTTTTGATCAAGAATCGTCCGCGAATCCGTCCCACTTGAAACCGCAAATGCCATCCGTGACGGTACATTTGCCTTGATCAATCCGGTAATTACGTCAACTGACGGCCGTTGAGTTGCAATAATCATATGAATTCCAGCGGCCCGTCCCATTTGAGCGATTCGAATGATTGCACCTTCAACTTCATTTGATGAAACCATCATTAAGTCGGCTAATTCATCAACGATGCCAACAATGTACGGCATTGGTTTTTCGCCCGTATCCATTGAGGCTTGTTGGTTCTTGATCAACCGGTTATAACCGTCAATGTTCCGCACGCCGACATTCGCAAACGTTTCATACCGCCGTTCCATTTCAGCTACGAGTTTGTTCAGTGAAATGGCCGCCTTTTTGGATTCCGTGACAACTGGTGAAATTAAATGCGGAATTCCATTGTAAACTCCCAATTCAACCTTTTTCGGATCAACCAGCATTAATTTAACTTCATCTGGCGTACAATTCATCAATAAGCTCGTAATGATTCCATTGATTGCCACTGACTTTCCGCTCCCGGTTGCTCCGGCAATCAAAAGGTGCGGCGTCTTCGTAATATCCAAGGTAATTAATTTTCCCGAAACATCCCGTCCTAAAGGAACCTCAAGTAACTGATGCGGGCGCTTGTGTTCCGCCGAAATCACATCTTTAAATGAAATTGTGGCCACCTTTTTGTTAGGAACTTCAATCCCAATCAATGATTTGCCGGGGATTGGAGCTTCGATTCGGATATCCTTGGCTGCCAGGGCCAAGGCTAAATCATCCGTCAAGTTCACGATCTTTGAAACTTTGACGCCAATTGCTGGGTGAAGTTCATATTTTGTGACCGACGGTCCTAAAATTGTATTTTTCAGTTCTGCATCAACGCCAAAGCTCTTCAACGTTTGCCGAAGGACCTCTTGGTTATGCTTGATTTCTTTTCGTTCCTGACTTTGGTCTGTTGGCGCAACATCCTGAAGCAAACTGACGGGTGGCAATTGATAATTTTCAATTGAAGATGACGGGTGTAAAGCCGGCTTGATTGCTGATTCTTCCGGCTTTTCAACCTCGTGATTCCAAACATCCGTTGCATCCCGCTCGCTGATTGGTTTTGGCAATTCCTTATCTTCCGGAGCAACAAGCGGTTCAACTTCTTCTTTCAAATCTTCCGGTTCGGCGGGTTCTTCCTTTTCTTCCGGTTGATCATCCGATTTTTCAGTGACCATTGCTTTCCGTTTTTCCGCCGCATCTTGAAGTGAATCCTTCGCTGTTCCTGCAGCGTTCTTTAACTTTCCAGCGATCAATTTAATTCCATTCCAACAAACGAGTCCAATTTTCCCGAAAAATTGAGCTACCTGTTGCAGTGAAATTCCAAATAACATGCACAAACCGGCACCAATCAGCAAAAGACTGATCAAATATGACCCCAGTTGAGCAAGCAGAAAATCCGTTCCGGTATACAGCAACGCTCCGATCATTCCGCCGCCAACCGCAGTCCCAAGACTTGCACCGACAATATCATTGGCCAAATATTGCCACGTAACACCAATAAAATCGTTATGCAAATCCAGTTTATTAAAGAAAATTGCCTCCAATCCAAGGCTAATTCCCAAAATAATCAGTAATATTCCACCCCAATACCGTGGTTTGATTTGGGGTTCTTTACCATAAATCAACAAATAAATACTAAATAATAATAAAAGCCCAATTCCAATTAAATATGCATCGCCGATCAGCAACCGAAATGCATTTGCAATCAAAACTCCTAAGTAACCTAAATGAAAAATTCCAAATAAACTTACAACACCTAAGATCAGGCCAACGACCCGTTCAGAAAAAATTTGTTTTTGGGCTGCGGCCGTTTTTTTCCGTTTCGATGTTCGTTTACCGCTTTTTTTTGCTGCCATTTTTCCCTCTTCTATTTTAATTTGTCATTTTTGTAAAGGTGCGTCCGGTCTAATTGCGGGAATCCTTGTTGCCGCAACGCTTCATAAATTACAATTGCTGCCGTATTTGACAAGTTCAATGCCCGGATATGGTCATCATTTTGCGGAATCCGAATACATTTTTCCGCATTTTGCCGCATGAAGTTTTCCGGTAATCCCGTTGTCTCTTTTCCAAAAAGGAAATAGTGATCTTCATCGACGTTTGAATAATCCGGATCAGTATATGTTTTTTCCGCAAACTTTGAAACCAGATAAAGCTTACTCATATCAGGAATCGTTTCTAAAAATGCTGGAAGATTCTTATGGTATGTAATTTTAACTTTGTCCCAGTAATCCAAACCGGCCCGCTTTAAATACTTATCATCGGTTGAAAATCCTAGTGGTTCGATTAAATGCAATTCC
The DNA here is from genome assembly GCF_030518115.1 of Ligilactobacillus sp. 110_WCHN. Lineage (NCBI taxonomy): Bacteria > Bacillati > Bacillota > Bacilli > Lactobacillales > Lactobacillaceae > Ligilactobacillus > Ligilactobacillus sp. 110_WCHN. The sequence continues at coordinate 12,280 of NZ_JAULLI010000010.1, read as the reverse complement.
GTATTTGTTCCTGCACAAGTCCGTGCAATGTTGCCTGTGTTTGCCGGCATTAATGGTTCAAAGAGCGCAATGTGATTCGTCATCAATATCTTCCTTTCTTAATTTCAAGCAATAAAAAAGCGTAACCGTTCGGTGTGGGCACGGCGAACAGCTACGTTAATGAAGTCCAATTAATTAATAACTAACAACTTGGTTAATTACTAATAACCGTTTTCTTACTAATAAGGGTAACACCTTAAATATTGTTTGACAAGCAATTTTACAAATTTTTCCGAACAATTAACAGTGACATATCAACCGTAACATGCTCTAACGGCGTTTTAAAAACATTCGCCGGATCCGCTTGCGTTCCCCACTGCAATGGGGTCATCTTTAACAAGTCCGTCGCAAGCGCTGGCGTTAAATCAAATTGATATTTAACCGGAACGACTTCGGTTTGCGGATACTGTTCCAGCACCCGGTTTAACACGTCATCGTTGTGATACGAATACTTCGGATCTTCAGGTTGATAGAGGCGGTGCCGAAGTTCGATCAAATACTCAGCATTCGGAATAACCTTAAATAAAATTCCATTCTGAGCAAGAACCCGATCAAATTCGCGGTATGACGACGGCGACAAAATATCAATAATGACATCGATTTGACGATCGGCAAACGGAAGTGCTGCCAGATCCGCAATGCAAAAGAAACTATTTGCCGTTTGCTGCGTTGCCAGGTTGATCGCATCCTTTGAAATATCAAAACCAATTGCTTGATCATTGAATTGACGCCGTTGTTCCCGGATTCGGGCAAGCGGCGTGCCTTCACCGCATCCAACATCAATATAAGTTAAATTTCGTTGAGGCATCCGGTGAATAATCTGTTCAAGGACCCCATCAAATAATCCGTGTTGAAGGACATGGCGCCGGGCCTGCCATAATTCTTTTTGATCATAGTCGCTTTTAACTCCATGCTTAATTAAGAAAAGCGTCCCCTTCTTTGACAAGTCAAACCGGTGGCCTTGAGCACAAATAAGGCTATAACCTTCGACCGTGGTCATCCCCGTCCCGCAATACGGACACTTAAACAAGTTACGATTGTGTGTCAAAAAAACTTTTGCCTGATCAATTTTCTTTAATAACTTTGTTTGATTAGCGTTCAACTTTAATGTATGATCCCTTCACCAGTTTTACTAAATCTTCCCGTTTTAAGCGCACTGAGCGTCCTAACTTTCCTGCAGAAACCGAAATTTCATCAAACCTTTGAATCTGTTCATCAAAATAGATTGGAAAGCCTTTATACGCGCTGATTCCGATTGGTGTATTTGCGCCGTGAACGTAGCCGGTAATTTTGACTAATTTTTTATTATCAGCTAAATGCACCTGTTTCTTTCCAAGTTCATGCGCAACTAATTTTAAGTTGATTTCAGCCTGAACCGGTATGCAGACCACCAGGTAATCCTTGGCATCATTATTTGCTTGTAAAACAATTGTCTTCAACAAACTGTCCGGATCGATTCCTTGGCTTTCAGCATCTTTCAAAGCATCCATTCCGCGTCCAACCCAGTTAAAATTCTTTTCTTCATATTCAATTCCGTTTTCATCAAGAATCCGTTCTTCATTTGTCTTCTTGATTTTTTTCTTCTTTGCCACGATAATTCCTCTATTCTTTAATCGTAATCTGTGATCCAGCATGAATTACCGGAAATTTTTGCGGTTCCAAGTAGATCGCATTGCTGCGCGGTTCATCCGGAACAGCATTAAAGTCGAGAACGGTATGATGAACCGTTTCAAGGTTACTTGCAACTAAGTTTCCAACGTATGCAACTTGATATTGCTGGTCATCGATCGTCAATTGCATCCCTTTTTTCACATCGTACTGATCGATTTGTTCAAATTCTTGAATAACTGAGACTTCCTTTAACCGTTCTGAAACCTCTTTGCCAAATAAAATCACCAATCCATCTTCCGCATTCAATGCGCCTTCTCCGATTGAAACAACTTTCATTTTAATCATCACGCTTCACCTCAAGGCTATTTTAACATAGCAATTTTTGAATTATTAAAGAAATTCGAAAATGCTATAATTAAATTAACTTAAATGGGAAGTGAGTTACATGAAACAACAAATTTATTTCGGAACATATACTAAACAAACCAGTCGGGGAATTTATCAGGCTCAACTTGATTGCGATGCCGGGCGTTTAAGTCAGCCGCAACCCATCATTACGGTGGGCAATCCCACCTACTTAAGATTAACTGACCGCAACTCGTTACTTGCTGTCGCAGTTGAAGGTCCGCTTGGCGGAATTGTCAACTATAACCTAGCTGACCGATCATTTGATTTACTTGATGATCAACTCACAACTGGCTCCAGTCCATGTTACATTGGCTATGATCGATCCCGGCAACTCGTTTTTGCAGCATACTACCACCGGGGAACCGTTGAAATTTATCATTTAAACGATGATCTAACCTTAACGCCTACCGATCAAATCATTCATCATGGAAACGGCCCCCGTCCTGAACAGGATGCCGCGCACGTCCACTTTGCCGACCTTACGCCAGATGGACGATTGGCCGTGGTTGACCTTGGAAATGATACGTTAACGACTTATACCATTAGTTCAACCGGAAAAGCAACTGAAGATGCCTGCTTGAATTTTGAGGCTGGTTTTGGTCCCCGGCACCTTGTTTTTGCCGATCAAAACACCGCCTATTTAGCCGCTGAACTCAGTAGTCAAATCGCCGTTCTCCAATATGATCCGCATGATGGGCGCTTTGAAATTCGGCAAATCTTATCAACGATTCCCGCTGACTTTACTGCTCACAACGGAGCTGCCGCAATCCGCATCACAGACGATCATCGGTTTGTTTACGTTTCAAACCGCGGACATGACTCGCTTGCAATTTATCAAGTCAATCCAGACCATACGTTAGCATTGATTGACTGGGCTTCAACCAAAGGCAGTTTCCCACGCGATTTTGCACTCGACAAAACAAACCGGTTTCTCATTGTGGCTAACCAAAATACCAACAACGCAACCTTATTTAAACGGGATCCAAAAAATGGTAAACTAGACTGCATCCAGCAAAATATTCCTCTTCCTGAAGGGGTCTGTGTTTGCTTTAAAAAATAAGATAAAGAAAGGAATCTTAAATGATTATTAAACAAAAGGCAGTTCAAACAATTCATGAACTTTCAACCCTTACTGATTTTCAAAAAATTGAACTTCAAAACCAACAAACAACTGCCAGCAAAGGCATGATTGCCGAAACGATTCGCTATTTGCATGACAATCAGAAAATTTCAATTGAAACGTTGATTCGGCCACGCACAGGCAAGTATTCATACAGCGACATCGAAATCAAGGTAATGGAAGCCGATGTTTTTGAAGCGCAAGCATTAGGCGTTGACAGCGTTGCAATTGGCGCAATTACTGAAGACAATCAGCTCGATGAAGATTCAATGGAACAACTAATCGGCGCAGCGGGCGGAATGCAAATCACCTTAAACCACGCTTTTGATGAGTTAACCTTAGCTGGTCAAAAGAAGGCCATTGATTTTGCAAACGAGCATGGAATTGATCGGATCATGATTGCTGCTCAGCCGGACTCATCAGCATTTAAAGAAAATCTTCAAACGTTGATCAACTATAATCAAGGGGCCGTCCAATTTGTTCTGACCGGAAAAGATGAAAAGCAATTAACTAAGCTGTGTGAACAGTTTGACCTTCACTTACTCTTAGTTGAATAAAAAAACTGGACTTAACGTCCAGTTTTTTTATGCTCTTCAAGCTCTAAATACTTTTTCATATCCTGCGGGAGCGGACTTTCAAACGTCATCATTTGCTTTTTGAATGGGTGATAAAATTCAATTTTACGACAATGTAGTCCTTGCCGCTGCAGTGGCAACTGAATTTGACCGCCATATAACGTATCCGCCACTAACGGATAGCCAATCGACTCACAGTGGACCCGAATTTGGTGGGTCCGCCCCGTATGCAATCGTACATCGCAGACCGTACAGTCCGGTAACCGTTTTTTGACCCATAATTCAGTCTGTGCTTCTTGCCCACCGCTTGAAACTACCTGGCGTTCAATCAGGCTCCCCGGAACACGGCCAATCTGCCGATCAATCACCAGATGATCTTCCCTTAAATTACCGCTTAAAAGCGCTAAATAAGTCTTTTTGATTGCATGCTGCTCCATTTGCTGCGAAAGCAATGCGTGGGCATACCGGTGTTTCGCAAACAACGCCACGCCCGATGTATCACGATCAAGCCGGGTCACAATGTGAGGAATCAAATCATCATACCCGCGAAGATGATAATAACCATCGACCCGGTTCACCAATGAATCCTTTCGTTGAGGCACGGACGGAATCGAATTAACATGATCCGGCTTATCAATAATCAGAAAATCGCGATCCTCATACAGAATCTTTAATGGAACGTACGATGGAATTAAATCATTTTTACGGTTCTCTTCTGGCGGAAATTTGATCGTTAAAACCGTTTGCGGGTTGATTTTATCAATTCGCCGATTTTCAACGCCATTGATCAGCACTTTGCCACCGTCGCCCCGGACTTTTGCCATTAAATGCCGGGAAATTCCCTGATTGCGAATAAACGTCTTCAGTTTGATCGGTTCATTTCCCGTATACTGCCAACTAATTCTCATTTAAATCACCAATAAATGCTGCTTGGACCCGCCGCCAAAATTCAGTGTGCCGGTACTTCGCAAACCGAATTTTACGCTTCGAGACCTTAAACATGATCTGTTCAATTTGTTTTCCATAAATATTTTCCTGGTCAACTGTCATAAAAAAGTCACTCGCCTGATTAGGGACGATCGTGATCCAATCATTTACCGGAACGATCATTGGCGAACTGATCGTCCGGTATACTAAATTATTTAGCGATCCGATTTCTGTCAATTGAATCACATCTAAACTCGGATGAATCACCGCTCCACCAAGCGATTTATTATAAGCCGTCGAACCGGTCGGGGTTGACACACATAGTCCATCGCCCCGAAAACGTTCAAACAATTCACCGCCAATGTAAACATCAGCTCCCATTGTCATTCCAATCCGCTTGAGGGTTGCCTCATTTAGGGCTAAGTAATGCCGCGCCTGATTTTCATCATGATAGGTAACGGAAATATCAAGGAGCGGGTAACTGACCGCCTGCCCATTATCTGATTGAAGACTGATTACAAGGTCGTCAAGCTCATCCGCCCGCCAGTCAGTATAAAACCCTAAATGACCAGTATGCACCCCTAAAAAACGAATCGTTTCAAGCTGTTCTTGATAATGATGAAATGCTGAAAGCAACGTTCCATCACCACCAATCGTGATCACAATATCAGGATTGGCGTTATCGATCGTAATATGACGATCACTTAATTTTTGTTCAAGCTGATTTTTGATCTGCTCCGTTTGCGGAGTATCATTTGCAAAAATTCCAATCTTCATTTTTTATCCTCTTCGTCATTCCGTTTTCGCTGTGCAAATAGTCGTTCAGCCTCTTTAATATCATCATGGATATTTGACATTTCCGTATCAAGCAAAAAGGCTGCCTCCGCTGTCTTCCGTAACCGTTCAGCAATTTCAGGTGGAAATTCCCCCTGATACTTATAGTTTAATGAGTGCTCAATTGTCGCCCAAAAATTCATTGCCAACGTCCGAATTTGAATTTCAGCTTTAATATACTTTGTTCCCGTAACGAGTTCGACCGGGTAACGGATAATAATATGGTATGAACGGTAGCCGCTCGGTTTCTTATGAGCAATATAGTCCCGTTCTTCAATAATATCCATATCATGGCGTTTGCGAAGAATCCCTACAATGGCATAGATGTCGTCGACAAACTCGCACATAATTCGAACAGCTGCAATGTCTTCCATATCAACTGCAAGGTTTTCAGCGGTGATGTGCCGCCGCTGCATCTTCTCAAGAATGCTTTCCTTTGTTTTTACCCGGCCCGTTACAAATTCAATCGGGCCATGGTTGTTATAGCTCATTTGTTTTTTTAAACTATTCAATTTAAGCTTAAGCTCATCAACTGCTTGAGCATATGGTGCTAAAAAATCATCCCAACGATCCATCATTTCGCTCCCCGAAACTTTATCTGTTGTTATTCTACCATACGTTACCATTGGTTGGTGAAAACATATTAATTGCAAAACGGCTTTGTTTTATTTAAAGTAAGGAATGGATAAATCGAGCAGGGAGGAAAAATAAATATGTTAGAGGTATATCTATTTATTAATCCGATTAGTGAAACTTGCTATCAGACTGAAAAGAAAATTATTAAATTGCTTGCGCAAGCTCAAAATAAAATTCGATTTCGGGTTCTCCCCCTTTTAACGTTGAGTACCGTTTCATTTGCGATGCAGCACGTGGGCGTTTCAAATTCAATTGAACATCAAGTTGTTGATACCCTTTATAAGGCATCGCTTGATTATGAAGCCGCTCTTTTTCAAGGCCAGAAACGCGGACGGAATTTCTTACTCAACGTTCAAGAATGTACATTAAGAAACAATTTTAAATACACTGACGAAATGGTCGAAAAGGTTGCTTTTAAGAGTCACCTTGATTGGGAACTCTTTAAAGAAGACCGGCAATCTGATCTGGCAGTCAAAACCTTTAAAAAAGATCAGCGGATTGCAGCTGAAATGCAAATCACGACTTATCCGGAAGTTGTTGTAACTAATACCGATTTCCCTGATTATGCATTTTCACTGAACCCGCAAGAATCATTTGATATTTTACAAAAGTTTATTTTGCATCCGCAAGATTCGGTCTTATGTCCAAATAACCATACTCAGTATTTACATTCTGCAAAATTAAGCAAACCACAAAAAACAGTTAAATAAAACGGAGGCATTTTAGCGCCTCCGTTTTTATGTTACTTCACAATCAATTTTTCAAGTTCATTTAACCGTTCTTCAAAAACCTTAAATGCCTTTTCTAAATATGCGCGTTGCGTCATATCAACGCCCGCTTTTTGCATCGTTTCAATTGGATATGCTGAACTCCCAGACTTTAAAAAGTTCAAATATGCTTCGGTGTGCGCCGGATCATCATCTTCAATCCGTTGCGATAACGTTGTTGCGGCTGCAAAGCCGGTTGCATATTGATATACATAAAAGTCGTAGTAAAAATGCGGGATCCGCATCCATTCCATCGCAATTTCATCATCATTATAAATTGCCGGGCCATAATATTGCTTATTCAAGTCACCATAAAATTTTGAAATTGAATCCGCCGTCAATGACTTCCCGCTGGCATCCTGTTCATGGATCCACTGTTCAAACTCCGCAAATTGAGTTTGTCTAAAAATTGTTCCTTTAAAGCCATCTAAATAATGGTTTAAAACGAATGCCCGAACTTGGGGATCCTTTTCCGTCTTCAATAAGTAATCCGTAAGTAAGTTTTCATTCGTAGTTGATGCAATTTCCGCAACAAAGATCGGATAATCGCCGTATACATATGGTTGGGTATGCGTCGTATAATAGCTGTGCATACTGTGTCCCATTTCATGAACCAGCGTATACAGATCTTCCAATCCATCTTGCCAATTTAACAGGATATATGGATCGGTGTCATATCCGCCCGAAGAATATGCCCCGGTTCGTTTGCCTTTATTTTCAACAACATCGATCCAACGATTATCAAAGGCTTCTTGGACATGCTGAAGATAATCGTCACCATAAACTTGAAGAGCCTCAAGTGCTTTAGCCTGAGCTTCAGGATATGTAAATGATAAATTGTTTTCCTTCACAATTGGCGTGTACAAGTCGTACATATGAACCTTATCCAAATTTAAAACTTCGCCGCGCAATTTAATATAACGGTGTAACAATGGTAAATTTCGGTGAACTTCGTCAATTAAAACATCGTATACTTTATCCGGAATGTGATTTTCACTTAACGCTGCATCCTTTGCAGAAGCATAATGTCGAACTTTTGCTTGATAATTTTGCACTTGAACCTGTGAAGTTAATGTTGTTGCAAATGTATTTTTAAATGCCCCATACGTTTGATATAACGCCTTAAATGCCCCTTGGCGAACCTTTTGATCAACCGATTCGAGTAATTTACTGTATGCTCCTTCTGAAAGCTCAACTTTTTGCCCATTTTCTCCTTCAACAACCGGAAACTTTAAATCCGCATCACTTAACATTTCAAATGTTTTTTCGGGAGCGCCAAAAATGTTCCCCGCTGCAGCCAATAACTCTTCTTGCGCATCGCTTAACAAATGCTCGCGCTGTGAACGTAATTCAGTAATAAAGTGCCGGTATGGTTTAAGCTTTGAATTCTGGTGAAAATAATCCTGAACGACTTGATCATCAAGATGAACAAGTGCTGGTTGGAACCACGCAACTGCTTCACTGACTTGCGTTCCTAAATTATCTGCCATTCCTTGCAGTTCTTGATACTGCGAATTAGTCGTGTCTTGATCATTTTTCATCGATGCAAAGACCGCAAGCTTTTCATAAATCCGCATAATTTCAAGGTACTGTTCAATTACCTCTAAAAATTTATCCGCGTTCATTTCCAATTGGTCTTTGGCATGTTTGAATTCATCTAATTTGTTTTCTAATTTCCGTTGATCCTTTTTCCATTCTTCAATTGATTGGTAAACCCGTTCCAAATCCCACGTTAATTTCTCAGGAACTTCTGAACGTGCGGGAACCTTTTTAATTTCTGTCATCATCTTCACCTCAAAATCATTTTACCAGTAAATTTTCTTAAATAAAATTATGATAATTAATAAATGGCATTTGATAAAGCAATTTTTTAGAATTAATTCCCAATTGAACCGCAATTTGAAAATATACCTTTGAATAGCGATAAATTGGGTAATCAAAGGACAACGAAAGATTTTGTAAAACTTCTTGACGAAACTTAAGATGGTTCAAATAACATTGGACCTGCAACTTGCGGGTCATTCCCGTTGAGTATGCCTCCGCTCGATTGAAATTTCGAATTTGGTGCATCCGCATTTTAACCGAAATTTTGTTTAAATGGTTTTCTTTTACATGGTGAATAAATTGAATTAATTCTTTTAGATTTGCTAAAAACTTAATTCGATATTTGGGACGTAAAAACGCTGCTTGTTGAATTTGATAATAAAGCTCTAGCCGCTGCATTTCAGCATTCAAATAAATAAAGTAAAATCCGATATTCGGATGGTATCTGAAAAATTGGGCGTTATGCTGTGAGATTCTACCATGAAGGCAATAACGTTTTCCAACAAGCCAAATACACTGTAACCCTGTCTGCGCGTACGCTCGACTCCGCTTCGTCAGTTCAGCTGCTGAAATTGGTGAACATTGGTACTCGATAACAACTTGGGACTTCGGAAGTTTAAGAATTACATCTGCTCGCCTTTGGATTGCTTTAAAGGATACTTCTGACTGTACATTGTATCCTAACTCATTCCCCCATTTCATTAACAACCGTTTTCCAGCCTGATGAACGTTTGTATCATAATGCTGATTTGAAAAAGTTGAATGTTGATGCGCGAAATGGGCAGAATTTAACTTGCCGATTCGCAACTTGACCGGCTGACGACATACCGGACAATAATATTCTTTCAGTAAATCAGCTGCAGATGCGTGGACCAATTGATTTTGAGAATTTAACGCATAAAACATAAAAAGACACCTCATTTACAATTACGCAAATAAGGTGTCTTTTTATTAACTAAAATTATACGAAAACCATTCGTATGCATTTCGGGTTTTAACAACTTGGCCATGTTCTTCGAGATAAATTGGCGGTAATTTCGGTGCTTTTCCGTATTCAAGCATGGTTGAATATACATCTTGAACCGTTCCGCTGGTAACCTCTTCATCAGAAAATTTAACCACCAAATAATACTTATCATCCATTCGGAATAAATCTGATCCAAATGGAGCCTTAAAGATCACATTGCGTGTCAGGTCGATAAAGTCCTGAAGCGTTTCAAATTCAACAACCCGGACATAATTTTCAGGTTGTTCACGCTGTGATGACGCTTGATCAGCAGCTGTTTTTTCAGACTGTTGAATCGATGTCTTTCGCTGATCTTTTGAATTAGTTTTAAAGTTACCTTTCATTCGGTCCTTTAAAATCCGCGTTACATCTTTATCTAATCCGATTTGGTCCAATTCATCGGGAGTTAAATTTGAAAGCATTACGCTATTATTTTCATCAAATTCTGCATCTTTAGGTAAATTCATCTTCTCTGCGGCTTCCGGATCAACTTTGGTAATAAATAACTCAACCCCATCGCCGCTTGGAACTAACTGAAATGTCACTGCCCCGTTATCACGAAACTCATGGTCAGTATCAACTTCATCCAAAATACTATAGAAAAAATCTTCAACGTCGTGTTGGTTTCCAATCAAATCCAAGATTGAGATTCCACGCTCGGCAAGATCCTCTTTTCCAAGGGTTACACGCATTGTATTTTCGTTGATTTTCTCCATTTCCATAAAGAGAACCTCCCTTCAAATTCACGTAATATCATAGCACATATTTAATAAAAAAGGCTACCCTTATTATATGGGCAACCTTTTTAAAATTCCATTTTAATAATCAGTTATAATTAAAATCCGGCCATCTTTTGGGCTTTTTCAAGTTCAAGAACCCGAACCTTCCGTGGCAAGAACCGCCGAATTTCGTCTTCATTGTATCCAACTTGAAGGCGCTTATCATCCATGATAATTGGACGCCGTAAAAGTCCAGGATTTGATTGTAATAATTCAAATAACTGTTGAAGTGGCATATCGTTAATGTCAACATTCAAATCTTGATAAGCTTTTGAACGTTTAGAAATAATCTCTTCTGTCCCATCCTCAGTCATTTGTAAAATTTGTTTAATTTCATCAATGCTAAGTGGATTGGAGAAAATATTTCTTTCTGTAAAAGGAATATCATGTTCTTTTAACCAGGCGCGAGCTTTTCTGCATGAAGTACAACTTGGTGATGTATATAAAGTAACCATATCTAACCGCTCCTTTGCTTTTGTCCATATCCAAATAACTACCTTACATATTCTATTATACACTTATTTTTAATTGGTGATTGGGTAATTTAGAAAAAAGCTAGAGTTCCTTTAAAGTAATTTAAGGTTTCATCTAGAACATTTTAGTGCTCTAATCATTGTTATAACAATAACTTCAAGTTTTGATCTTAATAAATTCACAAATTAAACCATATGTAATTTATTATAGTAATTTTAACATCAAATTTATTGATTATCCTATAAAGTATACCTAATATTAATTTAATAATATATACAAAAAAAAGAACCGTGATCATATCACAGCCCTTTCATATATGATACCGGTGATCGGGGTCGAACCGATACGTCCTCAACGGACACCGGATTTTGAGTCCAGCGCGTCTGCCAATTCCGCCACACCGGCATAATTAAATTTTAAAAGTTAACGCCTTGCTTAGCATTAATAAGGCGGTAACCGGATTTGAACCGGTGATGAAGGTTTTGCAGACCTCTGCCTTACCACTTGGCTATACCGCCATCTCAAAGGATTCAAATCCTTAAGAAATTGGGCTAGCTGGATTCGAACCAGCGCATAAAGGAGTCAAAGTCCTTTGCCTTACCGCTTGGCCATAGCCCAATAAAAAAGGGCGATAGGTGGGATTCGAACCCACGCGTGCCGGTGCCACAAACCGGTGTGTTAACCAACCTTCACCACTATCGCCATCAAAATAAGAAGCAGGGATAGTAGGAATTGAACCCACACCGACGGTTTTGGAGACCGTAGTTCTACCTTTAAACTATATCCCTATCATAAAATGGAGGGGAGTGGATTCGAACCACCGAACCCGAAGGAGCGGATTTACAGTCCGCCGCGTTTAGCCAGACTTCGCTACCCCTCCGTGGTGGCGCGGGACAGAATCGAACTGCCGACACAAGGAGCTTCAATCCTTTGCTCTACCGACTGAGCTACCGAGCCACTACTTAATTGATGATACTAAATATTAAATTCAAATGCAACCTTTCAGTCACAAATGGAGGATACAGGGCTCGAACCTGTGACCCCCTGCTTGTAAGGCAGATGCTCTCCCAACTGAGCTAATCCTCCATATAATGACCCGTACGGGATTTGAACCCATGTTACCGCCGTGAAAGGGCGGTGTCTTAACCACTTGACCAACGGGTCATATTTATAACTTTCGCATACGGAGAGTAAGGGATTCGAACCCTTGAAACAGGTTATTACCCGTTTACATGATTTCCAATCATGCTCCTTCGGCCAACTCGGACAACTCTCCATAG